>DATNKH010000520.1:0-4583 GCA_035603475.1 Thermoanaerobaculia bacterium | reverse complement strand
GTTCGATGCGCGGCACGACGCTCTGCTTGAGATCGAAGACCACCCGCGCGACGGCCTTCGGTGCGGGCTTGAACTGGGCGACCCGCACCCGCTGCACGGCGCTGCCGGCGCCCGCGACCGTCACGGTCGAGCGCGGGCTGCGGTTGAGCACTCCCTGCAGGTCGACGACGAAGCGGCTGGGCTCGGACAGCGCGAAGGTCGAGTACGGGAACTCGCCGTCGCCGGCGATCCGGACCACCGTGCCGCCTCCCTCCGCCGGGACCACTTCGATCGACTCCAGCCGGGTGGCCGGAGTGCCGCCGGGGGCCGGCGCCACGGCCGGTTGGTCGGGCGTGCCGGGAAGGTCCGGGGGCGCGACTGCCGGGCCGGCGGCCTGCTGGCCGGCCGGAGGGGTGGGCGCGGCCGCCGGCGCCGGCGATCCCGGCGCGGCCTGAGGCGCCGCCGCAGCCTGCGCAGGCGGCGGCGCGAGCGGCGGCGCCGGCACGGGCTCGAAGGCGAGCTTCGGCTTGGCGGGTTCCTTCGCGGGTTCCTTGGCGGCCGCCTTGGCCTGGGTCTCGAGCGGCAGCAGGCGGATCTGGAGATGCAGGCCGTCGGCCGTCACCGAGTGCTCGACCTCGTGACGGGTCGAGATGGTCAGGCGGGTCATCGGGCGGCTGCCCTCGCTCTCGCGCTGCACCTTGACCGACGACACCAGGCCGTCATCGGGATTGACGTCCTGCACGCGCGGCGACGGCACCGCGTTGGGCAACTCGACCACCACCTTGCCCTCGGGATTCCGGAAGCTGGTCCAGACCAGCGGCGCGCTGGCCTCCAGATCGACGTAGACGTCGGGAGCCCCTTCCCGCAGCTCCAGGGCGCGGATCTCGGTCACCGCTGCCGGAGACACCGAGGCCTTGCCGTCGGCAGCCGGCGGCGCCTGGGTGGTGGTCGCCACCGTCGCCTGCTCCGGCGCCGGACGGGCGTCGACGACGCGAGCCGGCTGGGACGACCTGCAGCCGAACGCCGCCGCCAGGAACAACACCGCCGCGGCGACTCGTCGCTGCCATCCGGCGCTCAGTCTGCTCATGACCACTTCTCCCATGGGCGTTCTCCCTTGCGGGACCCCCAGCTGGCCCTACCCGCCGGGGTTCAAGCTCTTCACGATCTCGCGGAACGGCTTCAAGGCCGTTGGGTCCTGCACGATCTGCTTGAAGACCACCTCGTTCTTGCCGATGCTCATCACGTCGCCGTCGTAGAGCTGATCGCCTTCCTTCAGCAGGTAGCTCTTCTTCTGGTTGGAGGCGTTCACCTGCGCGACGTAGCCGCGCGCCGTGCGGAAGATCCCCTTGAGATCGATCTCGTCGATCAGCAGGCCGGGGACTCCTTCCGGACGGGGACCGCGGAACTCGGGCCGATCGGGCGCGATCAGCAGCGACTTGAAGGGATCGCGCCGGTTGCCGGGATCGTAGGTGAAGGCACTGCCGCCGGCCAGCACCTCCTCGTCGCCTTCGAGGATCTGGTCGATGTTGCCCATGTCGGGCGTCGGCGAGCCTAAGGCCGGCGCTCCCGGCGACGCGGGAGCCGCCGCGGGCGGACGAGCGCCGGCAGCGCCGGGGGCGCCGGCAGCGCCAGCGGCGCCGGGACGAGCCGGCGTCCCCGGCTGGGGGGCCGCGGCCTGCGGAGCGCCGGGAGCGGCGGCCGACCCGGCCTTGGCGCGCTCCTTGGCCGCCTTGGTCTTGCCGGTGGTGCCGGTAGTGCCGGTGGTCGCGGACGGCTGCTGGGCCATCGCGGCTACCGCCGCCAGCGCGGCCATCGCGAACAGACAGAGCATGACCGCGGCCGGCAGGCACGGCAGGCGACGACCGCGCGATCCCGCGATGAGCGGGGGAATGCGAGGGACGCGAGCGACGCGAGCGACGCGCGCGACGCGAATGAAGCGAGCGATGCGAGCGATGCGAGCAGTGCCGGGCGGTGTCGGGGCCGTGATCATCGTCCTGAGGTCCTTCGCGCGAGCGCGCTGCCGGCGGTCACTGCGGTCACTGGTCTCCTGGGGTCGCCTGGCGTCGGCACGGTGGATTCGCAGGTCATTAGCCGTCCCCCAGCCCAGCCTTTGGCGGGGGGATGGCGCCCGGCGCGCCAGGGGGCGGCTGCGGCAACCCGGGCCGGGCCGGCTTCGCGGTCGCCGGGGCCGGCGCGTTCGCGTCGGGCTCCTTGTAGACGAAAGTCTTGGCGATGAACGACGCGGCGATGGTGTGCGGGTTGCTCTTCGTCGGGTTCAGCGCGTTGATGGTCAGGTCCTGGATGTTGATGATGCGCGAGAAGCGGCCGACCCGGTCGAACAGCAGCGCCAGGTTGTGGTAGGTCCCGTCGAGATCGACGCTGATCGGCCACTCGCTGTAGAACTCCTTGTCGGTGAGCACTCCGGGCTTGAAGTCCTTCAGGTTGAAGTCGCCCTGCTCCGCCAGGGCGCGGATGCGCCGCAGCAGGTCGGGAGTGTTCCAGCGCGCCGGCAGGATGCGCAGCAGCTTGTCGAGCTCGAGCTCGAGCTGGTGCACCTCCTCGCGGAACTTCGGCAGCTGCTGCTGGGCGATCAGTCCTTCCTGCTTCTTGTGCTGCAGGTCCTCGAGGCGGCTCTCCTGCGCCTGGATGTCGTCCTTGATCGGTCCGACGTACTGCCAGTAGCCAAGCCCGAACAGCACCCCGCCGATGCCCAGGCCGATCCCCAGGCCGTAGTACCAGGGCTTGCCCGCCATTCCCAACCCACCAGTCCTGAGCGCCATGGAGTCGATCTCCCGCCAATACTCTCGCTACGGTGAGCTCGCGGTGGGCGCGGCGGATCCGGACGCGGGGTTGGCCGCGACCGGCGGGGCCTTCGGAGCCGGGGGGACGCCCGGAGCCGGGGGAGTCGCCGGGGCCGGGGGGGTCGCCTGGCCCGGCGGACTGGTGCCGGCCGGGGCGCCGGGCGCTCCCGGCGGCGCTCCCTCTGCCACCGGCTTCTTGGGCACGAAGGAATAGTCGAAGGCGATGGAGAACCGGTAGACGTTCCCTTCCGCGTTGGTGTCCTTCAGCACCGGTTCCTTGAACTCGGGGACCTTGTCGAGGTTGTCCATGAAGTTGGCGACGGCATTCGGATTGAAAGCGCGCCCTTCGATCTCGATCGAGCTGGCGTTCATCTTCAGCCGGTCGAGCCAGAGGAGCTCCGGCAGGGCGCGCGAGATGTAGTCCATGACCCGCACCGGACCCCGCTGGTTGCTCTTCAGCTCGTTGATGATCGCGATCTTGTCGGCGAGGTTCTTCTTCTTCTTCTTGAAGTCCTCGACCTCCTTGATCACCGCCTGCAGCGCATCGACCTCCTTCTGCGCCTGCGCGACCTCTTCCTGCTTCTCCTGCAGCTTGCCGTTGAGATACCACCAGTAGCCGCCGGTGGCGAGGACGCCGAGGAGGGCGCCGAGCAGCAGCATCCACAGCGCCAGGTCCCGCGCCTCGCCCGCGCCTCTCGCCTTCCGCACCGCGGCGGGACGCTTGCCCTCGGAGAGCAGGTTGATCTTGATCATGGCGTTAGTGCCGATCGCCTACGGCGACTCCGAGGTATGAAACGGGTGCAGACCGGTGGACCGGCGGCCGCATCAGTCACCGACCTTCCGGACGGCCAGGCCGACGGCCACTGCCATCATCGGCGCGATCGATTCGAGCCATGCCCGGTCGAAGACTCCTTCCTTCCAGTGCACCCGGCGCAGCGGGTTCATCAGCTCGGTCGGCACCTCGAAGCGCTCGCGCAGGATCTGCTGCAGGTTCGGGGTCAGCGCGCAGCCGCCGGAGAGCACCAGCTCGTCGACCGGGCCTTCGGAGGAGGTCGCCGAGAAGAAGTCGAAGGTCTTGCGGATCTCCGACGCCATCTCGGCGGAGACGGTGTCCAGCACGGGGCGGGCGTCGGACAGGCTGTAGCGGTCCACCGCCTCGCCGCGCTTGAGGTGCTCGGCCTGGGCGAAGGCGAGATTGAACTCACGCTGCAGCGCTTCGGTGAACTGCTGGCCGCCGAACGAGATGTCGCGCCAGAAGACGGTGGTGCCGCGCGCCAGGATGTTGATATTGGTGACGCCGGCCCCCATGTTGATCAGCGCCACCACCTTGCGCTGATCGAGGTCGTAGTTGACCTCGTAGGCGTTCTGCACCGCGAAAGCGTCGACGTCGACCAGCGCCGCGGTCTTGCCGGTCTGGCTGATCACCGAGACGTAGTCGTTGACCTTGTCGCGCTTGACGGCCACCAGCAGGACGTCCATGTTGTCGCGCCCGGGCTCGCCTTCGGAGAGGATCTCGTAGTCGAGACGAACGTCGTTGATGTCGAAGGGGATGTACTGCTCCGCCTCCCACTGGATCGACTCCGCGAGCTCCTCCGGAGGCATCGCCGGCAGCGGGATCTTCTTGATGATCACCGAGTGGCCGGAGAGCGAGGTGCCGAAGTTGGCGTTCTTCACCCGCGTCTGGTCGTTGAGCTTGTGGATGGCGTCGACGACCAGCGAGGAGTCCATGATCGAGCCGTCGACGATTGCCTCGGGAGAGAGGAGCTCCACGCCGACCCGCAAGAGGTGGAACTCGCCCGCCTT
>DATNKH010000519.1:0-8992 GCA_035603475.1 Thermoanaerobaculia bacterium | reverse complement strand
GAGCCCGTATGGGCGAGGGGTCCAAGTGCATGAAAGGGCGGCAGGGGCCTCCGACCCCTCGCCCATACGGGCTCAGAGGGGGGGCCTTCCCTCCCCCTCCCGCGAGCGCCCCGGCCCGCACCTCTCACCTTCCTAGAAGGTTCCCTGCCGGCGCCACCTCCACGATCGCCCCAGGGCCGAGCGACTCTACTCGGGAGGGAGTAGAATGCGGGCCGGCGAAGTCCTGCCGGGTTTCAGCGCGCAATCAACCTGAACGTGAATGCATTGCCACGAGGCCAAGACCACGAGGAGATGAGCATGGCTCAAGTCACCGAAGTCAATACCGAAGTCAACCAGGCCAGCGAGGTCGCGCGGCCGGAGGCGGCGAAGGCCCCCGAGCGCACCCTGGTCCGTTACGAAGTCCGCGAGGGGATCGCCTACCTGACCCTCGACGATCCGCCCGCCAACACCTACACCCACGAGATGATGCGGCAGCTCGACGCCGCCATCCTCCAGGCCCGTTTCGACGCCGGCGTCCACGTCCTGGTGCTCACCGGCCGCGGCGAGAAGTTCTTCTGCGCCGGCGCCAACATCCAGATGCTCTCCGAGGCGGAACCGAACTTCAAGTACTACTTCTGCCTCCACGCCAACGAGACCCTGAACCGCCTCGAGCAGACCCCGAAGCTGGTCATCGCCGCCCTCAACGGCCACACCGTCGGCGGCGGCCTCGAGATCGCCATGGCGGCCGACCTGCGCATCGCCAAGCGCAACGCCGGCAAGCTCGGGCTGCCCGAGATCAACCTCGGCGTCCTGCCGGGCACCGGCGGCACCCAGCGCCTGGCGCGCCTGGTCGGCAAGTCGCGCGCCATCGAGCTGATGACCAGCGGCCGCCTGATCTCCTTCGAGGAGGGCGAGAAGCTGGACATCGTCAACCAGATCTTCGAGGCCGAGGACTTCGCCGGCCAGATCCACGCCTACGCCCGCCAGTTCTGCCCGCCCGGCCGCGCCGCCAAGGCGGTGGGACGCATCAAGCGCTCCGTGCAGTCGGGCGCCGAGGTGCCCTTCGAGAGCGGCCTGGCGATCGAGCGCGAGCTGCAGCAGCAGCTGTTCGAGAGCAAGGACGCGCGCGAGGGCCTGGACGCCTACGTCGAAAAGCGCCAGCCGCAGTTCAAGGGGGTGTGAAGATGACCGCAGTGCAGGAAGCGGCCGGCCTGGCCGCGAAGGCAGGCGCCGCGCGGCTGCCGCCGCCGGCCCTGTTCATCGGCGGCGGCTGGGTCGAGCCCGAGGGCGGGCGCACCTTCCCGACCGAGAACCCGGCCACCGAGGAGGTCCTCTGCCAGGTGGCGTCGGCGTCCGCCGCCGACGCCGGCCGTGCCGTCGAGGCGGCGCACGCGGCGCTCGCCGGCGACTGGGGGCAGAAGACGTCGGCCCGCGACCGCGGCCGGCTGCTCTACAAGATCGCCGACGCCCTCGAGGCGCGCATCGACGAGTTCGCCCTGGCCGAGACGCTCGACAACGGCAAGCCGATCTTCGAGTCGCGCTACGTCGACCTGCCGACCTCGATCGACGCGTTGCGCTACTTCGCCGGCTGGGCCGACAAGATCACCGGCGACACGCTGCCGGTGTCGGGCCCGTTCGTGCTCGCCTACACCCTGCGCGAGCCGGTCGGGGTGGTCGCCGCCATCACGCCGTGGAACTTCCCCCTCATCCAGGCGCTGTGGAAGATCTCGGCGGCGCTGGCCTGCGGCAACACGGTGGTGCACAAGCCGGCCTCCTACACGCCGCTGACCGCGCTCAAGTTCGCCGAGCTGGCGGCCGAGGCGGGCCTGCCGCCGGGCGTCCTCAACGTCGTCCCGGGCGGCGGCGCGGCGGTCGGCAACGCCCTGGTGCAGCACCCGAAGGTCGCCAAGGTCACCTTCACCGGCTCGACCGAGGTCGGGCGCGACATCATGCGCGGCGCCGCCGACACCATCAAGCGCGTCACCCTCGAGCTGGGCGGCAAGTCGCCGAACATCGTCTTCGCCGACGCCGACCTCGACGCCGCGGTCAAGGGGGCCTATAACGGCATCTTCTACGGCAAGGGCGAGGTCTGCGCGGCCGGCTCGCGGCTGTTCGTCGAGCAGAAGGTCCACGCCGAGCTGGTCGAGCGCCTGGTGGAGCGCACCCGCCGCCTGGTCCCGGGCGATCCGCTCGACCCCAAGACGCGCCTCGGCGCGCTGGTGTCGGCCAAGCAGCGCGAGAGCGTGCTGGGTTATGTCGAGACCGGCCGGCGCGAGGGCGCGCGGGTCGCCCACGGCGGCGAGGCGGCGAGCGTCGGCGGCAAGGGCTGGTTCATGCAGCCGACGGTCCTCGACGGCGTCAGCAACGACATGACCGTGGCGCGGGAGGAGATCTTCGGACCGGTGCTGGTGGTGATCCCGTTCCGCGACGTCGAGGATGCGGTGGCGCAGGCCAACGCCAACATCTACGGCCTCGCCGCCGGCGTCTGGACCCGCGACATCGGCAAGGCCCACCACGTCGCGCGGCAGGTGCAGGCAGGCACGGTGTGGATCAACCAGTACAACTGGTACGACTCCGGCGCTCCCTTCGGCGGCTACAAGCAGAGCGGCTTCGGCCGCGAGCTCGGCAAGCAGGCGCTCGAGTCCTACACCGAGACGAAATCGGTCTACGTCGGCAGGTAGGCCGGATCGCGTGTCTGGGAGCCGCTCCGCCCTCGTCTCGCCGCCGTCGCCCGGCGACATCGTGTTGGCGGCGCCAGTCCGCACGCCAATCGGCAAGTTCGGCGGCGCCCTGGCGGCGCTGTCGGCTGCCGACCTCGGCACCGCCGCCGCCGCCGCCGCCCTGTCGCGGGCCGGCCTGGCCCCCGGTCGCACCGATCTCGTCGACCAGGTGATCTTCGGCCACGCCCGCCAGGCCGGCGGCGGCCCCAACACCGCGCGCCAGATCGCCCACCGCGCCGGCGTGCCGGACGACCGTCCCGCCTTCACCGTCAACCAGGCCTGCGGCTCGGGCCTGCAGGCCGTCCTCTGCGCCGCCCGCGCCATCCTCCTGGGGGAGGCGCGGGTGGTCCTGGCGGGCGGCACCGAGAGCATGTCGAACACCCCCTACCTGCTGCCGCGGGCGCGCTGGGGCTACCGCCTCGGGCACGGCGAGATCGTCGACGGCATGTACCGCGACGGCTTCGACGACCCCCTCTCCGGCCTGGTGATGGGCGCCACGGCCGAGGAGCTGGCGGTCGAGGCGGGCATCGACCGCGCCGCCGCCGACGCCTACGCGCTGCGCAGCCAGGAGCGGTGTGAACGGGCGCGCGCCGCCGGCCGCTTCGCCGCCGAGATCGTGCCGGTCGAGGTGGCCGGCAAGCGGGGCGCCTCCTCACCCGGGGCCATCGTCGTCGTCGATCGCGACGAGCACCCCCGCGACGGCGTCACCCTGGAGGCGCTGGCGCGCATGGCGCCGGTCTTCCGGCAGGGGGGCACCGTCACCGCCGCCAACGCCTCGGGGATCACCGACGGCGCCGCCGCGCTGATCGTCGCGTCGCGGCAGGCCGCCGCCGAGCTCGGCCTGCCGGTGACCGCCCGGCTGCTCGGCTGGGAGGTGGTGGGAGTCGAGCCGCGGATCATGGGCATCGGCCCGGTGCCCGCGGTGCGGCGGCTGCTCGAACGATGCCACCGGGAGCGCGGCGGCGGGGCCAACGGCGGCCTGCCGGCGTTCGGCGCGACCGACGCGACCGGCGCGCTCGCCACGACCGACGAGTTCCGTGCGCTCGACGCGATCGACACGATCGAGCTGAACGAGGCCTTCGCGTCGCAGGTGCTGGCCTGCCTGGCCGGCCTCGACCTGCCCGCCGACAGCGAGCGCGTCAACCCGGACGGCGGCGCCATCGCCCTCGGCCATCCCATCGGCGCCACCGGCGCCCGTATCCTCGTCACCCTGCTGCACGGCCTCGAGGCGCGGCAGCAGCGGCTCGGCATCGCCACCCTCTGCGTCTCCGGCGGCATGGGCCTGGCGGCGCTGGTCGAGCGCGAGTCGCCGGGTAGGCGCGAGGGTGCAAGTTCCGATGCCGGCGCGCTGTTCGGGGAGCCGTCACCATGACCGCCCCTGCAACCGGAGCAGGAGGCCCGGTCCTGGTCTCGGCGACCACCGGCAAGAAGGCCGAGCCGTACGTCGCGGCGCTCGTCGCGGCCGGCGTGCCTGGAGAATCCATTCGCGTGGTCGCATCGGCCGCGATCTTTGGCACAGGCGCAACGGGCACGACCGCCGCTGCGGCAGCAGCAGCCGCCGCCGAGCTCGCCGCCGGCGCCGCGGGCCTGGTGCTCTGCGGCGGCGCCGACGTGGATCCCCGCCGCTATGGCGAGGAGCCGCTGCCGGGAGCGGGCGTCGAGGCGCTGCCCGAGCGCGACGCGCTGGAATGGGAGCTGCTGGCGGCGGCGCGCGAGCGGCGCCTGCCGGTCTGGGCCGTCTGCCGCGGCTTCCAGCTGCTCAACGTCTTCTTCGGCGGCTCCCTCTGGCAGGACCTGCCCCTGCAGCGGCCGACGGCGGTCGTGCACGATCCCGACGAGGCGCCGCACGAGCTGCAGGTCCACGCGCTCCGCGTGCTGGCCCCGGAGGCGCCGGTCGGCGAACGCCTGGCGGCCGCCGGACCGGCGCCGCGAGTCAACAGCCGTCACCACCAGGGCGTCAAGCGCCTCGGCGACGGGCTCCTGGCCGTCGCGGCGGCGGAGGACGGCTTGATCGAGGCGGCGGTCCTGGGCGGCGGGCCCGGCGGATCCTCGACGGCCGGCGCGGCCGTCACGGCGGGCGCGGGCGCCGCGGACGGCGACGGCTGGTGGGTGCGCGGCGTCGAGTGGCACCCCGAGAACCTGCTCGCCCTGCCGGAGCAGCTGGCGCTCTGGCACGATTTCGCGGCGGCCCTCGCGGCCCGGCGCGATTAGGGCGCTGGAAGCGGCCATGCCAGCGATCTCCTACGGGCGCGACGGCCGGACGGGTACCCTGACCCTCGACCGGCCGCCGCTCAACGTCCTCGACACCGCGGCGCTCCAAGCGCTGCGCGACGTGGTGGGCGAGCTCGGGCATGATCGCGAGCTGGCGCTGGTCTTCGTGCGCGGCGCCGGCGGGCGCGCCTTCTCCGCCGGCACCGCCATCCAGGACCACACCCCGGACCGTGTCCCGGCGATGCTCGCCGCGCTCCGCGAGACCGTCGTGCGACTGCGCGCGGTGCCGGCGATCACGGTCGCAGCGGTCGCCGGCCACTGCCTGGGAGGCGGCATGGAGCTCGCCATGGCCTGCGACCTGGTGATCGCCACCGAGGACTCCCGGTTCGGCCAGCCCGAGGTGGACCTCGGCTGCTTCCCGCCGGTGGCGGCGGCGCTCTATCCGTCGCGGCTCGGCCCCGGGCGAGCACTGGAGCTGTTGGCCGGCGGCCAGCCGATCGCCGCCGAACGCGCCGCCGAGCTCGGGCTGGTCCATCGCCTGCTCCCGGCCGGCCACCTGGACGACGGCTGCGCGCGTCTCGCCGCGGAGCTGGGAGGCAAGAGCGCGCCGGTGCTGCGGCTGATCAAGCGCGCGGTCGCCGCCGGCCGCGACCTGCCCTTCGCCGAGGCGATGGCCGCCACCGAGCGCCTCTATCTCGACGAGCTGACCGAGCTCGACGACATGCGCGAAGGCGTCGCCGCCTTCCTCGAGAAGCGGCGCCCGGAGTGGCAGCACCGCTAGACGACAAGGAGACAAGCGATGGACACGATTCTCCTGGAACGGGAGGGCCGGGTGGCGATCCTGACCGTCAACCGGCCGGACAAGATGAACGCCCTGAACGAGCAGGTGCGCACCGAGGCGCTGGCCGCGCTGGCCGCCCTCGAGAACGACGACGGCATCGGGGTGGTGGTGATCACCGGCGCCGGCGAGAAGTCCTTCATCGCCGGGGCCGACATCGGCGAGTTCGCCGGCCGCACCCCGTTCGATCAGCGCGAGGCCATGCGCAGCCCGCGCATCTTCGACGTCATGGCCGCCTTCCCGAAGCCGGTGATCGCGATGATCAACGGCTTCTGCCTGGGCGGCGGCTGCGAGCTGGCGATGTCCTGCGACCTGCGCATCGCCTCGGAGAAGGCCCGCTTCGGCCAGCCGGAGATCAACCTCGGGCTGATCCCCGGCGGCGGCGGCACCCAGCGCCTGTCGCGCCTGGTCGGCATCGGCCACGCCATGCGCCTGGTGCTGACCGGCGACATGATCGGCGCCGCCGAGGCCCGCGAGCTCGGCCTGGTCGAGATGGTGGTGGCGCACGACGAGCTGCGCGCCCGCACCCTCGAGCTGGCGGCCAGGATCGCGGCCAAGAGCCCGCTGACGGTGCGCATCGCCAAGGAGGCGGTTCGCGCCGGCCAGCGCCTGGCGATCGACGACGGCATCCTCTACGAGCGCGATCTCTTCTGCCTCTGCTTCTCCTCGGCCGACAAAGAGGAAGGAGTCAAGGCGTTCCTCGAGAAGCGCCCCGCGCACTGGCAGGGAAGGTGAGCATGGACGACCTGCTGGCGCTACGGCGCGAGTTCCCTATCCTCGAGCGCACCACCTACCTGATCAACAACTCGCTCGGCGCCATGCCGCGCGGCGTCCACGACGAGCTGGCCAACTTCGCCAACCAGTGGGAGACGCGGGGCGTGCGCGCCTGGCACGAGGGGTGGTGGGAGATGTCCGCGAACACCGGCGACCTGCTGGCGCCGCTGCTCGGCGTCGGGTTGGGCGAGATCGCGATGCATCAGAACGTCTCCGTCGCGGCGGCGGTCTTCTTCTCGTGCTTCGACTATCCGCCGGAGCGCAACCGCATCGTCTACACCGAGCTGAACTTCCCGAACGTGATGTACCTCGTCGAGGGCGAGAGGCGCCGGGGAGCGGAGATCGTCGTGGTGCCCTCCGACGACGGCATCGGCGTGCCGACCGAGCGGCTGCTGGCCGCCATCGACGAGCGCACACGGCTGGTGCCGGTCTCTCACACCCTGTTCCGCAGCGCTTTCGTCCAGGACGCGGAGGCCATCGCCCGCCGCTGCCGCGAGGTCGGGGCGGTGCTGCTGCTGGACGTCTACCAGTCGGTGGGCGTGCTGCCTCTCGAGCTCGCCGCCTGGGGCGTCGACGCCGCGGTCGGCGGCTCGGTCAAGTGGCTCTGCGGCGGCCCCGGCGCCGGGTTCCTGTGGGTACGGCCGGCGCTGGCCCGCGAGCTGCAGCCGGCGCTCACCGGCTGGCAGGCGGACGAGGAGCCTTTCGCCTTCCGCACCGGTCCGGTGCGGCTGGCCGAGACCCCCTGGCGCTTCCTGAACGGCACCCCGAACGTCCCCGCCCTCTTCGCCTGCCGCCCCGGCTACCGCATCGTCGCCGGCGTCGGCACGCGACGGATCCGCGAGCGCTCGCTGCAGCTCACCTCCCACCTCATGGCTGCCGCGGTAGAGGCCGGATTCGAGGTGCGAACGCCGCGCGAGCCGGCGCGGCGGGCCGGCACGGTCTCGGTGTGGCATGAGCAGGCGGAGCGCCTCTGCGAGGAGCTGCTGCGGCGCGAGATCATGTGCGACTTCCGGCCGCGCGCCGGCATCCGGCTGTCGCCGCACTTCTACAACACCGAGCAGGAGTGCGACCACGCCATCGCCACGCTGAAGGAGCTGGCGGAGAACCTCTAGTCGGCGCCGGGGCGCGCCTTCTCGTCGGCTTCCCCGGGGCGCTCTGCCCGCCCGGCCGGCAAAATGTAATCGTTGACACGAATTCGGCTCCGAGGCGCACTTCCTTTAGTAGAGACTCGTCTGCCCCGGCGTTGCCAGACACGGCACCGATTGACGCCGGGCGATGTTCCGTAGACCGGTCAAATGTACTGATGTCTGCGTCATTTGTGGGGGTGTCTAGGTTGAGCTTACGCTTCAAGGGCTTCCTGGCGACTGCCACGGCGGTGTCGGCGATCCTGGTGGCGATCGTCGCCTTGCTCGGGCGGCGGATCGAGCCGCGTCTCGAGGAGGTGCTGCTCGCCGGGCTGTGCGCCACCCTGCTCGCGTCGCTGGCCACCTGGCTGGCGGTGGAGCGCATCTCGGTGCCGTTGCGCCGGCTGGCCGAGGCGATGTCGGCGATGGCCAGGACCGGAGACCTCGGCCGGTTCGAGAGCGCCTTCCGCAGCTCCGGCAGCGGCAACCGTGACGTTCGCCTCATCGAGGAGACCTTCCGCGCGCTGCTGGTGTCGCTCGAGGAGAGCCAACGGGC
Organism: Thermoanaerobaculia bacterium; assembly: GCA_035603475.1. Taxonomy (GTDB): domain Bacteria; phylum Acidobacteriota; class Thermoanaerobaculia; order Multivoradales; family UBA5704; genus JASLEW01. Next base: position 790 of record DATNKH010000519.1, on the reverse strand, counting down.
CCGGGAGCGCTCCTACGTCGAGGCGGTCGGAGCGGTGGTCACCGCCGCGGACGCGCGCGACCACGAGACCACCGGCCACTCGTTCCGGGTCGCGCTGTACGCCATGGCGCTGGCGCGCGCGCTCGGCCTGCCTGCCGAGCAGCTGAAGGCGATCGAGTGGGGCGCGCTGCTCCACGACGTCGGCAAGATGGCGGTTCCCGACGGCGTGCTGCGCAAGCCGGGTCCGCTCACCGCCAACGAATGGCACATCATGAAGCAGCATCCCACCTGGGGCTTCGACATGCTGGCCGAGGTCAGCTTCCTGCAGCCCGCCGCCATCGAGATCGTCTACAGCCATCACGAGCACTGGGACGGCCAGGGCTATCCGCGCGGGCTCGGCGGCGAGCAGATCCCGCTGGCGGCCCGCGTCTTCGCGGTGGTCGACACCTACGACGCCATCACCTCCGACCGGCCCTACCGCCGCGCCCGCAGCCACGCCGCGGCAGTCGCCGAGATGCGGCGGGTCTCCGGCCAGCAGCTCGACCCCGCCATGGTCGAAGCCTTCGCCGGTCTTTCCGAGCTCGAGCTGCGGCAGCTCACCGATCGCTGCCGCAACGTCCACCCGGGCCTCAGCCTCCCCGACGACCTTCTTGATTCGCTGACCGATCCTGGGGCGGAGGCACTTCCAGGGTAGGTTCTGTACGCCTCTGGGGACCCCCCTCCCGGGGGCCTCCGGGGACCACCCCTCACGCCGGGCCTCGGTCGGGCGGATCTCCCCCCGGACCTCGCTTTGGGCGAGGCTGGGGATGAG
>DATNKH010000518.1:0-9811 GCA_035603475.1 Thermoanaerobaculia bacterium | reverse complement strand
CTTCGCCGGCCGCGCCGACACGCAAGTCAAGATCCGCGGCTACCGCATCGAGCTGGGCGAGATCGAGGCCCAGCTCGGCCGCCTCCCCGGGGTGCGGGAGTCGGTGGTGCTGGCCACCGACAGCGAGGCGGCCGACAAGCGCCTGGTGGCTTTCGTCGTCCCGCAGCCTGGCGCCGATCTGTCAGTCCCGCGGCTGCGCGCTCATCTGCGCGAGACGCTGCCGGCCTTCATGGTGCCGGCCGCCTTCCAGCTGCTGCCGAGCCTGCCGCTCACCCCCAACGGCAAGGTCGATCGCAAGCAGCTGCTACAGCGGGCCAAGAAGCCCGTGGAGACCGCCATGGATTACATCGCGCCGCGCAACGACCTCGAGGCCGCCATCGCCGCGATCCTGCGCGACGTGCTCAAGGTCGAACGGGTCGGCGTCGAGGACAACTTCTTCGAGCTCGGCGGCAACTCGCTGCTGCTCGTGCAGGCCCAGAGCCGGCTGCAAGCCGCCTTCGAGCGCGAGCTGCCGGTGTTCGAGCTGTTCAATCACCCGACGGTGCGCGACCTCGCCGCCTTCCTCGGCGCCGGCGCCAGGCCGGAGGCGGCGCCCGCGGCCGACGACGGCACCGCCGCGCAGCTGCGGGTGGGCAAGGACCGGCTGCGCCGGCGGCTCGCGAAGGCGCAGTTCGAGCCCGTGGACGCACTACAGCAAGAGCGGCCCGACGATGGCGGCAAGGAGGTAGTGTGAGCGAGCCCCAGCAGTCTTCTCCCCCCACCGGCATGGAGGTGGCGATCATCGGCATGGTCGGCCGCTTCCCGGGGGCTGCCGACGTCGAGCAGTTCTGGCGCAACCTGTGCGACGGCGTCGACTCGCTCACCCCGCTCTCCGACGCCGAGATCATCGCCGGCGGCGTCGATCCGGCGATGGTGCGGATGCCCGGCTACGTCAAGTGGGCCCGCCCGATGGCGGGCCACGACCTGTTCGACGCCGGCTTCTTCGGGCTCAATCCCCGCGAGGCGGAGATCATCGATCCGCAGCATCGCGTCTTCCTCGAGTGTGCCTGGGAAGCGCTCGAGGACGCCGGCTACAGCGTCGACCAGCTGTCGCGCCGCGTCGGCGTCTACGGCGGCGCACGGATGAACGGCTACCTGAGGAACGTCTTCTCGAGCCCCGCGGTGCTGGCCTCGACCAGCGACCTGCAGATCCAGGTCGCCAACGACAAGGACTTCCTGGCGACGCGGGTCTCCTACAAGCTGAACCTCGGCGGCCCCAGCGTCTCCGTGCAGACCGCCTGCTCGACCGCCCTGGTCGCCGTCCACTTCGCCTGCGGCGCGCTGCTCGCCGGCGAGTGCGACATGGCGCTCGCCGGCGCCGTCGGCGTCCGCGTCCCGGAGAACGGTTATCCCTACGTGCCCGGCGACGTCAACTCGCCCGACGGGCGGGTGCGGGCCTTCGACGCCAAGGCCCAGGGGACCATGTTCAGCAGCGGCATGGGGATCGTGGTGCTGAAGCGCCTGGAGGACGCGCTCGCCGACGGCGACCGCATCCGCGCCGTGATCAAGGGCTCGGCGGTCAGCAACGACGGCGCGCGCAAGGTGGGCTTCACCGCCCCCGGCGCGGACGGCCAGACGCGGGTGGTGCGCGCCGCGCTGCTCGCGGCCGAGGTCGATCCCGACACCATCGGCTACGTCGAGGCGCACGGCACGGGGACGCCCGTGGGCGATCCGATCGAGATCGCCGCGCTCACCCGCGCCTTCCGCGAGAGCACCCAGCGCCGGGGCTTCTGCGCCCTGGGGTCGGTCAAGACCAACATCGGTCACCTGGGCGTCGCGGCCGGCTCCGGCAGCCTGGCCAAGGCGGTGCTGGCGCTCGAGCACCACCAGATCCCGGCCTCGCTCAACTTCTCCGAGCCGAACCCCGACATCGACTTCGCCGCCAGCCCGTTCTTCGTCAACACCGAGCTGCGCGACTGGCCGGCCGGCGACGGCCCGCGGCGCGCCGGGGTCAGCGCCTTCGGCATGGGCGGCACCAACGCGCACGTGATCCTGGAGGAGGCGCCGCCGGAGCCTCCTCCGTCGCCGTCGCGTCCCCGCCAGCTGCTGCTGCTCAGCGCCCGCACCGAGACCGCGCTGGCGGCGGCCACGTCCCGTCTCGCCGCGCACCTGCGGGCGCATCCCGAAGCGGACCTCGGCGACGTGGCCTACACGCTGAAGGTCGGACGCAAGACCTTCGAGCACCGCCGCGCGGTGGTCTGCGGCAGCGCCGAAGAGGCGATCGCGGCGCTGGAGACGCTGCCCGCCGAGCTCGTCCTGACCCGCGCGCCGGTGGCGGCGGGGGCGGGGGCCGGGGGCGGCGCCGGCCGGGCCGGCTCAGGAGCCGGCGCCGAGCGCGCCGATCGCGCCGAGCGCAGGGTCGCCTTCCTGTTCTCCGGGCAGGGTGCGCAGTACCCCGGCATGGGCGTCGAGCTCTACGCCACCGAGCCCGCCTTCCGCGCCGAGATCGACCGCTGCTCGACGCTGCTCGGCGCGCGCCTCGGCTTCGATCTGCGCGAGGAGCTGTTCGCCCCGCAACCGGCGGCGGCGGCGGGGCGGCAGGACGCCGCCGACCGCCTGCGCCAGACCTCGCTCACCCAGCCGGCGCTCTTCGTGCTCGAGTACGCGCTGGCGCGGCTGTGGAACGAGTGGGGGATCGTTCCCGACGCCATGCTCGGCCACAGCATCGGCGAGTACGTCGCCGCCACGCTGGCCGGAGTCATGGCGCTGCCGGATGCCCTGGCGCTGGTGGCGGTGCGCGGCAAGCTGATGCAGTCGCTGGCCGGCGGCGCCATGCTGGCGGTACCGCTGCCGGAGGCCGAGGTGGTGCCGCTGCTCGGCCCGCGGCTGTCGCTCGCCGCGGTCAATGCCCCGGCGCGCACCGTCGTGGCGGGGCCGGAGGAGGCCATCGAGAGCTTCGCCCGCCAGCTGCAGGCGCGCGGCCTGACGCCACGGCACCTGCAGACCTCCCACGCCTTCCACTCGCCGATGATGGAGCCCATCCTCGGGCCCTTCCTGCGTGAGGTCGAGCGGGTGCCGCTGTCGCCGCCGCGAGTGCCCTTCCTGTCCAACGTCAGCGGCACCTGGATCACGCCGGAGGAGGCCACCGATCCCGGCTACTGGGCACGGCACCTGCGCCATCCGGTGCGCTTCGGCGAGGGCGTCGGCCGGCTGCTCGAGGAGCCCGGGCGGGTGCTGCTCGAAGTGGGTCCGGGCAACAGCCTCGCCGGCATGGCGCGGCAGCACCCCGACCGCCAGCCCTGGCAGCCGGTGCTCGCCTCGCTGCCCGGGCCGCGCGAACGCAAGCCCGAATCGCAGGTGCTGCTGCGCACGGTGGGCGAGCTGTGGCTGCATGGCGTGACAGCCGACTGGACTGCCTTTTATCGCCACGAGCGGCGGCGCCGCTGCCCCCTGCCGACCTACCCCTTCGAGCGCCAGCGGTACTGGGTCGAGCTCGACAGCGCCGGCGCCGAGGCGATCTTCGGCCGCCGCGAGCTGGGGAAGAAGCAGGACATCGCCGACTGGTTCTACCTCCCCTCCTGGCGGACGACGCTGGCGCCGCCGCTGGACTTCGAACCGGCCGAGCCGGACGCCGGCTGGCTGATCTTCGACGACGGCCATGGGCTGGGCGAGCGGCTCGCCAGCCGCCTCGTGGCGGCCGGCCAGAGGGTCGCGCGGGTCGAATGCGGCACCGCCGGCGAGCGGTGCGAGCGCCGCGGCGAGGCGCTGTGGCGGCTGGCGCCGGCCGACCGCGAGGGCTACGACCAGCTGCTGCGGGAGGTGATGGCCGGCGGCGGCGCCCCGCGCCACGTCGTCCACCTGTGGTGCGTCGGCGGCGACGCGCCGGGCGCGGACTGGGAGGTCCGGAGCCAGGAGCTCGAGGACCGCGGCTTCTGGAGCCTGCTCTATCTCGCCCAGGCGTGCGGCCGGCAGGGCCTCAACACGCCGCTGGCGCTGCTCGCGGTCACCAGCGGGCTGCACCGGGTGCGCGGCGAGGAGCGCCGGCTCTGCCCGGAGAAGGCGACGCTGCTGGGGCCGGTGCTGGTGATCCCGCGGGAGTACCCGCACATCCGCGCCGCGTGCGTCGACGTCGAGCTCCCCGCCGCGACGGCCCCGGCCCCGGCCGCGGCCGCCACCACGACGCCCGCTACCACGGCGCCCGCCGACAGTGCGCTCGACGAGCTGGCGGCGCGCTTGGCCGCCGAGGCGGCCGGGCCGCTGGCCGACGCGGTGGTGGCGCTGCGCGGCGACCAGCGGCTGGCGCGCGAGCTCGAGCCGACGCGCATCGCGGCCTGCCCGCCCGAGCGGCTGCGGCTGCGGAGCGGCGGCGTCTACCTCGTCACCGGCGGCCTGGGCGGCATCGGTCTCACCTTCGCCGAGTTCCTGGCCCGCGAGCATCAGGCCAAGCTCGCCCTGCTCGGCATCACCGCGCTGCCGCCGCGCGACGAGTGGGAGAGCTGGGTGGCCGAGCACGGCGAGCGCCACCGCACCAGCCAGCGCATCCGCAAGGTGCAGGAGCTCGAGAGCGCCGGCGCCGAGGTGCTGGTGATCGCCTGCGACGTGGCCGACGCGGCGCAGGTGGCTGCGGCGGTGGCGGCGGTGCGCGAGCGCTTCGGTGCCATCCACGGCGTCATCCACGCCGCCGGCCTGGCCGGCGGTGGCGTGACTCAGCTGAAGGCTCCACACGTCGCCGCCGCGGTGCTGGCGCCGAAGCGACGCGGCACCCGCTGCCTGGAGGCGGCGCTGCGCGGCACGCCGCTGGATTTCATGGTGCTGTGCTCGTCGACCATCGCCCTGGCCGGCGGCCTCGGCCAGGTCGACTACTGCGCCGCCAACTCGTTCCTCGACGCTTTCGCCCACGCGGCGGCCGCGGCCGGCGGACCGCCCACCGTGTCGATCAACTGGGGCGCCTGGGAGGAGGTCGGGATGGCGGTGGCGAGCGGCATGATGGGCGGCCCCAGGCCGGAATCCGCGGCGCCGGCCGCCGTCGAGCGTCTCGACATCCATCCGCTGCTCGACCGCTGCGAGCGCGAGACCGCGGAGGAGGCGGTGTACGAGACCGATTTCAGCGCCGCCCGCCACTGGCCGCTCGCCGAGCACAAGATCCTGGGCCGCCCGGCGCTGCCCGGCACCAGCTACCTCGAGATGGCGCGGGCGGCCTTCGAGCATCACGCCGCCGCCTTCGAGGCGCAGGTCGCGCCGGCGGCCGAGCTGCGCGAGGTGCTGTTCCTGACGCCGCTGATGCTCGACGACGCCGAGAGCCGCACGGTGCGCCTGGCGCTGACCAAGGAGCCGGACGGCTACGCGTTCCGGATGTCCAGCCGAATGCCCGCGGCCGGGATGGCCGGGGACGGCGGGGCCGGTGGGGCCCCCCTCCCCACCGCCAGCCGGGGCGAAGGCGGCGACGCCGTGTGGCAGGTCCATGCCCGCGGCCGCGTGCGCGGGATGACCGCCGCGCCGCCGCCGCCGCTCGACGTCGCCGCCATCCGGCAGCGTTGCGGTGTCCGCGAGATCGTGCCGGAGGGACCGCTGATGAGCGCCGGCGAAGGACCGATCTTCTGGGGCGCCCGGTGGCAGAGCCTGCGCAAGGTGGAAGTGGGCGACGGCGAGTGGCTGGCGACGCTCGAGCTGCCCGCGGAGTTCGCGGGCGACCTGGCGCGGTTTGCCCTGCACCCCGCGCTGCTCGACGTCGCCACCGGGCTGGTCGGCTTCTTCGCGGAGGGCACTCACGTGCCGCTGTCCTACCGCCGCGTCGTGCAGTGGCGGCCGCTGCCCTCCCGCATCCTCAGCTGGGTCCGCGAGGCCGGCGAGGGCGGCGCGGGCAAGGAGACGGTAGCGGTGGACGTCACCTTGCTCGACGAGCAGGGCGAGCCGCTGGTCGAGATCGAGCGCTTCGTGCTCAAGCGGATCGACGCGGCGGCGGCGTTCGCGCGGCCGGCGGCGAAGGGCGGCGCCAAGGTCGAAGCCGCGCCGGCGGCGGCCCCCGGCGCCGCGGCTCCGGACACCGTGGAATCGGCGGCGGTGGCGGCGGAGGCGGGGGCAGGGGCAGGGGCAGCGGCAGGGGCGCCGGCAGCGGGACCGGCTGGCAGCGCCGCCGCCGCGAAGCCCCAGTACCACGGTGCCCCCCTCACCGAGGGGATCCTGTCGCGCGAGGGCGTCGAGGTGTTGCGGCGGCTGCTGGAGCGCGGCCGGACCCTGCCGCAGGTGGCGGTCTCGGCGAAAGACCTCGCGGCGATGATGGCGCAGGTCCGCGACGCCGACTCGTCCGGCATGATGGCGGGTCCGGGCCGCGGCGCCGGCGGCGCGGCAGCGGCCCGCCCCGCGCACCCCCGGCCGCAGCTCTCGACTCCCTATGCCGCGCCGCGCACCGAGGTCGAGACCCGCCTGGCCGCGATCTTCCAGGGCGCCCTGGGCATCGACGAGGTGGGCATTCACGACAATTTCTTCGACCTCGGCGGCGACTCGATGGTCGGCATCCAGGTGGTGGCGCGCGCCAACGAGATGCAGCTGCAGCTGTCGCCCGACCAGCTGTTCGAGCACCAGACCATCGCCGAGCTGGCGGCGCTGCTGCCCGCCGGCGCCGGCGCCGGCGACGTCGAGCTGCCCAGTCCGGCCGCTCCACGGCCCGCGGGGACCCCCATGGAGGCCGCGGCGGGCGCGGCGGGCGCGACGGCTTCCGCCCGGGGCGCCGGCGCCGCAGCGGATGCCGCTGCCGCTGCCGCTGCTGCCGAGGGGGTTGCCCCCGAGGACGCCTTCGCCGACTCCGGGGTGAGCGCCGCCGACCTGGAGAAGGTCCTGTCCAAGCTGGCCGGCGCCGGCTGACCGCGGCGCGATTCACCGCCGTCCGCGCACACAGGAGATCGAGATGGAGAAGCTGCTCCGGGACCTGCGATTCGCCCTGCGCATGCTGGCCAGGAGCCCCGGCTCCTCGGCGGCGGCGGTCCTCTGCCTGGCGCTGGCCATCGGCGCCACCACCGCCGTCTTCAGCTTCGAGAACGCCGTCCTGCTGCGCGGCCTGCCCTATCGCGACGCCCAGCGGATCTTCATCGTCTGGAACCAGTTCCTGGCCAACAACGACCCGAAGGAAGACTTCTCGATCCCCGAGTTCCTCGACCTCCGCGAGCAGGCGAAGAGCTTCGCTCAGCTCGCCGCCACCCGTCCCGGGCTCTCCAGCCTGACCGGCGACGGCGACCCGGAGCTGCTGGTGACCGTCCACGTCTCGCCCGATCTCTTCCGGCTGCTCGGCGTGTCGCCGGGGCTCGGCCGCTGGTTCCTGCCCGAGGAGGAGCGGCCCGGCCGCGACCAGGTGGCCATCCTCTCCCACGAGCTGTGGCAGCGCCACTTCAGCTCCGATCCCGGGGTGATCGGGCGCAAGGTGATCATCGACAGCCAGCCCTACACCGTGGTGGGCGTGACCGCCGAGGGCTTCTACTTCCGGCGCAAGGGGCGCGATCTCTGGCTGCCGCTCACCATCGACCAGGCCGCGCAGCCGAAGCGCGACAACCGCAACTACGAGATCTACGCCCGCCCCCGCGAGGGGCTGGCGCCGGCGGCGGCGCAGGCAGAGCTCGACACCATCGCGAGCCAGTTCGCGCGCGACCATCCCGAGTCCTATCCCGCCAGCAGCGGCTACGGCATGAAGCTCGCCTCCTACCGCGACGAGGTCATCGGCGACAGCCGGCCGGCGCTGCTGTTGCTCGGCGGCGCGGTCGCCCTGGTGCTGCTCATCGCCTGCGCCAACGTTGCCAACCTGCTGATGGCTCGCGCCACGACCCGCGACCGCGAGGTCGCCGTCCGCATCGCCTTCGGCGCCGGCCGCCCGGCGCTGCTGCGCCAGTTCCTGGTCGAGAGCCTGCTGCTGGCGCTCGCCGGCGGCGCGCTCGGCCTGGTGCTCGCCGCCTGGGGCGTGCGCCTGACCGCGCACATGAACATCGCCAAGCTGCCGCGCCTCGACGAGGTGTCGATCGACGCCAACGTGCTGCTGTTCACCCTGGCGGTGACCGTGCTCACCGGCGTGCTCTTCGGCTTCGCGCCGGCGTTTCAGGCGCTGCGCGGCAATCTCCTGCACTCGCTCAAGCAGGGCGGCCGCGGCGGCTCCGAGGGCGCCGAGCGGCAGCTGCCGCGGCGGCTGCTGGTGGTGGTGGAGGTGGCGGTGGCGTTGATGGTGCTCGTCGGCGCCGGCCTGCTGGTGCAGAGCTTCGTGCGCATGGCGCGGATCAACCCCGGCTACAACCCCCACGACGTCCTCACCCTCGAGCTCTTCCTGCCGGCGCCGAAGTATCCCGACAAGACACAGCGGGTCACCTTCTGGAACCGCCTGGTCGAACGCCTGGACTCGCTGCCGGGGGTGGTCGCGGCTGCCACCGTCAACGCCGTGCCGCTCGGCAAGGTGCAGGAGACCGGGGACCTCGAGATCGAGGGGCTGGCGCTCAAGCCAGGCCAGCCGGCGCCGCAGGCGGCCTGGCGGATCTGCAGCCCCGACTACTTCCGCACCATGGGCACGCCGCTCGCCGAGGGGCGCTTCTTCACCCCGCTCGACAACGACCAGGCGCAGGCGGTGGCGATCGTCGACCGCGGCGTGGCCAAGCGGTTCTGGCCGGGCACGAGCCCGATCGGCAAGCGGCTGAAGATGACCGGGCAGGACTCGGCCGGCGAGTGGCGCACCATCGTCGGCGTCGTCGGCGACGTCAAGCACGTCTCCTTCGATGCCGACTCGCCGCCGCACGTCTACGCGCCGCTCGCGCAGTACCCGCGGCTGTTCCAGTACGTCGTCATCCGCACCAACGGCGATCCCGCCGCGCTGGCGCGGGCGGCGCGCGCGGCGGTGCGCGAGATCGATCGCGACCAGGCGGTGTTCCGGGTCGAGAGCATGGACGAGAAGGTGGCGATCACCACCGCCTGGCGCCGCTTCTATACCGCGCTGCTGGGCTGCTTTGCGGTGGTGGCGCTGGCGCTGGCGATGGTCGGCGTCTACGGCGTCACCGCCTTCTCGGTGGCGCAGCGCCGCCGCGAGATCGGCATCCGCATGGCGCTCGGGGCACGGCGCGGCAGCGTGCTGGGGCTGGTCCTGGGGCAGGCGCTGCTGCTCGCCGGCCTGGGAGTGGCGCTGGGCCTGGCGGCGGCGCTGGCCCTGGTGCGCGTCGCCGCCAGCCTGCTGTTCGGAGTCAGCGCCACCGATCTCGGGAGCTTCGCCGGCGGCGCACTGCTGCTCGTGGCGCTGGCGATCGTCGCCAGCTGGCTGCCGGCGCGGCGGGCGTCGCGGCTCGATCCCGTGCTGGCGCTGGCGGCCGAGTAGGCGGGCAGGGAGCAGGAGCCGGCATGAGCCTCGAGAACGTCGCCGACATCTACCGCCTGTCGCCGGTGCAGCATGGCATGCTGTTCCACACGCTCTACGCGCCGGAGACGGGCGTCTACTTCGAGCAGTTCTGCCCCGCCTACGGCAGGGGCTTCGATCCCGCGGCGTTCGTGCACGCCTGGCAGCAGGCCCTCGATCGCCACCCGGTGCTCCGCACCGCCTTCCTCTGGGAGGACCTCGAGGAGCCGGTGCAGGTGGTGCACCGCCGGGTCGAGCTGCCGGTCGACCGCCAGGACTGGCGTGGGCTCCCCGCCGCCGAGCAGCGGCGGCGGTTGGCCGACTACATGGCGGCGGACCGGCGGCGCGGCTTCGAGCTCTCGCGGCCGCCGCTGCTGCGGCTGGGGCTGATCCGGCTGGGCGACGAGGATTGGCGGGTGGTGTGGAGCTACCACCACCTGCTGCTCGACGGCTGGTCCGCGGGCCTGGTGATGCGCGAGG
>DATNKH010000517.1:0-2498 GCA_035603475.1 Thermoanaerobaculia bacterium | reverse complement strand
CCGCCGCGGGCGCGGCCATCCCAAGCGCTGCGCCGGCACCGGGCGCCGTGGCTGCCCCGAGCGCCGCGGTCTCGAGCGACGCGGCCCTCGCGAGCATGGCTGTCGCTTCGGGCGCTGCCGCGGCTGCGGGCAAGCGGCCGCTGGTCCATCGACATCACTGGCTGGTGCGGGTGACCCACTGGGCCAACGCGGTGCTGCTGGTGGGCATGATTGGCAGCGGGCTGCAGATCTACAATGCCTTCGGCCATTTCGGCCGGCGCGGCGGACCGTTCTTTCCCAACCCCTTCGACGGCAAGCCCTTCCCGCGCTGGGCGACGCTCGGCGGCTGGCTCGCGGGAGGGCTCAACTGGCACTTCGCGCTGGCCTGGCCGTTCGTGCTCACCGGCGCCGCCTACCTGCTCTACATGGTGATCTCCGGCGAGTGGCGGTCGCTGCTCTTCCGGCCGCGCGACGTACCGCGCGCCATCGCCATGCAGCTCTATTACCTGCGCCTGCGCAAGCAGCACCCGCCGCAGGGCAAGCACAACGCGCTGCAGAAGGGCGCCTACAGCTTCATCCTGCTGCTGGGCATCCTCTCGGTGCTGTCCGGGTTCGCCATCTACAAGCCCGCGCAGCTCTCCTGGCTGACTGCCCTGTTCGGAGGCTACGAGCTGGCCCGCTACTGGCACTTCTGGGCGGTCTTCCTGTTCCTTGCCTTCACGCTGGTCCACGTGACCCTGGTCCTGGTGGTCGACCCGGCGTCGCTGCGCGCGATGATCACCGGCTGGTACCGGGGGAGGTTCCCGAGTCATGACTGACCGACATCTGTCGCGCCGCGACCTCTTTCGCCTCGGCATGGCGGCTGGACCCGCATCCCTGCTCGCCTCCTGCGGCTGGGACGGCGGACCGCACCTCGCACCCAAGCTGCACGCCGTCTCGAAGGTCAACGATTGGGTGGGCGAGAAGCTGTTCCTGTCCGCGGACCGTCTCGCGCCGCAATACCCGCGGTCGCAGCGCACCGCGCCCCGCGACTTCCCGGCCTACTCGATCTCCCATCCGTTGCCAGTGGTCGCGGACCCGGCGGCCTGGGCGCTGGAGGTCAAGGGGTTGGTGGCGCAGCCGCAGCGGCTGACGCTCGCCATGATCCAGGCGCTGCCGCACGTCACCTACACGGTCAAGCATCACTGCGTCGAAGGCTGGACCGCGATCGCCACCTGGACCGGCGCGCCGCTCGCCTCCATCGTCGCCATGGCGCAGCCCACGGATGCCGCGCGCTACATCCGCTTCGACAGCTTCGATCACGGCTACTTCAACGGCTGGGACCTGAAGAGCGCCATGCATCCGCAGTCCATCCTGGCCTACGCCTGGAACGATCGGCCCTTGACCCCCGCCCACGGCGCCCCGCTGCGCGTCTATGCGCCGATCAAGCTCGGCTACAAGCTCACCAAGTTCCTGACCGCCATGACCTTCACCGCCGAGCGGCCGGGCGGCTACTGGGAGAACCAGGGCTACCCGTGGCTGGGCGGGGTCTGAGGCGGCCGGCTTCAATCTCCCAACCCGAGCTTCGCGGCGAGGGCGGCCAGCCGCCGGTCGAGGGTCCACAGTCGAGAGCCGTCGATCGCGGCCGAGCAGAGGAGATGCGCATCGATCCAACCCAGGCCGCTCCCGGCAAGCTCGTGCGTGGCGACGAAGCGCAAGACCTCCTCGTGCTCGGCTGGCTCGGCCTGCGGCAGGTCTCCCAACAAGCTGAGAATCTCGGCGGGGCGCCGAAGATGCCCCATCGCCACCTCGCCGGTCACGAACGGATGGCCGACCACGCGAGCGTCGGCCAGCAGGCTCCGCAGGCGCGCGTTGCCCTGCCGGAGATGGTCCACCCAGACGGAAGTGTCGACCAGGTTCACCGCGGCAGCCCGCGCCGCCGCGGCCGCCGGCGACGCACCGCTCGCAGGCCAGGCTCGGAGCCGCCCAGCGCGGCCAACCGCCGCGCGCTCTCGCGGGCGATCAGCGCCTCCAGCCCCGCGCGGACGACGGCGGTTTTCTCTGCGAGGCCCGAGAGCCTGCGTGCCTTCTCGATCAGCTCGTCATCGAGGATCAGGGTGGTTCGCATGCATATGAGTATGGCTGATTGATACATATCAGGGCAAGTCCCGCAGAACCTCTGGCGGCGCGCGGTGCTCGGAGCGGAGGGGCCTGGACGGTATGCCTTCTGGATTGTGCCGCCGCGGATGTCTACGCCAACCGGCTGATCGTGTCGGCGCCAGCGCCGCTTGCCGCCGCCGGCGGCGCCAGCGCCCGCCGCAGACGCACCACCTCGCCGATGACGAGGGTGGCGGGGGAGGCGAGGCCGGCGGCGGCGGCGGTCTCGGCGATGTCGCCGAGGGTGCCGGTCAGGACCCGCTCGTCCTCGCGGGTGCCGTTCTCGACGATGGCGGCCGGGGTGTCGGGCGGCTTGCCGTGGCCGGCGAGGAGGGCTGTGATCTCGCCGAGGCGGGCGGCGCCCATGAGGACCACGAGGGTCT
>DATNKH010000516.1:0-3892 GCA_035603475.1 Thermoanaerobaculia bacterium | reverse complement strand
GGGGCGGCTCGCGGCCACCTCGGTGGTGCTGGGCACCGACGCCGAGCTCGCCGACCAGGCGCCGGTGGTGGCGGAGGCGACGGTGATCGCACAGGAGCCGCCGGCGTTCTCCTCCGGCCTGCCCACGACCGACTACCGGCTGCGCGTCGAGCGCGTCCTCAAGGGCCGCGTCGCCGGGGGCACGCTGCGGCTGCGGGTGCTCGGCGGCCCCGGGCCCGACGGGCTGACGCTCAAGATCTGGGGAGCGCCCGAGCTGAGCGCCGGCGAGACGCTCCTGCTCTTCCTGGTCGCGGACGCGGACGGCTCCTACCGCCCGGTGCACCTGGCGGTCGGCGTGTTCCACCAGGTTGCCGCGGCCGGCCCCGACGGCCAGCCGGTGGCGGTGCGCGACCTGTCGGAGATGGAGGTCGTGGACGCCCGCGGCGGCTTCACTCCCGGCACGATGCAGGTGCGCGACTACGCCCGCTTCGTCGAGTGGCTGGCCGACCGCGCTGGCGGCCAGGAGCGGGCGCCTGACTACCAGCTCGAGCTGCCGGCCGCCGACTTCCGCCAGGTGCAGGAGAAGTTCAACTACCTCGGCGGGCTCGAGCAGCGCTGGTTCGAGTTCGACAGCGGCACCGCGGTCCACTGGACGATGTACGAGGCCGGCCAGCCGGGGCTCGCCGATCTCGGCTTCAACGAGTTCCAGGTGGCGATGCAGGCCTGGAACACGAACCCCGGCACCGACGTCCGGTACGTCTACGACGGCACCAGCAGCTTCACCGCCGGCTTCCAGCATCCAGACGGGCACAACACCCTGCTGCCCGGCGACCCGAACGACGACCTGCCGGGAAGCTTCACCTGCACCTCGCCCGGCAACGGCAACGGCATCCTGGGCGCGGGCGGCACCTGGTTCCCGACCAACGCCCCGTCGCCGCTCCCCATCCGGGAGGCGGACATCGTCCTCCAGGACGGGGCGGGCTGCTGGTTCAACGACGATCCGGCACGCGCCGAGCAAGTATTCGCCCACGAGCTCGGCCACTCGCTCGGCCTGGGGCACTCCTGCGGCGACTCGCTGACCGGTGCCTGCAACACGCCCGCGAAGGACGGCGCCCTGATGCGCGCCGTCGCGCACAACGACAACCGCGGGGCCACGCTCGGCGACGACGATCGCGCCGGCATCGCGACGCTCTACGGGACGGGGAAGGGCAGCGGCGGTGGCGGCAGTCCGCCGGCGGCGCCCAGCCGCCTGACCGCCAACGCGATCTCGGCGAGCGCGATCGCCCTGGCCTGGAAGGACAACGGCAGCGGCGCCACGCAGATCGACGTCGAGCGCAAGGCGCCCGGCGGCCGCTTCCACCAGATCCAGGCCCTGCCGGGCGGCGCCCGATCGTCGACGGTCACCGGGCTGGCCGCCGGCCTCGCCTACAGCTTCCGGGTGCGCGCCCACGACAGCGCCGGTTACTCCGCTTACTCCAACGCCGCCGGCGCCACCACGCGTGGCAACCCGATGCCGGCGGGGGCTCCCCCTGCCCAGGTCGACGCGCCGCCTGACGCTCCTTAGAGTTCAGCCTACGGCATACATTCTCCCTACCGCAAAGGCCGCCACTGCGGCGGCGGCGCCACGGACCCGCTACCACGGCAGGTCGATCGCGAGGATCGAGCCGCCCGTCGTGCCGGCGAGCACGCGAGCGGGATGGGCGACGTCGACGACCAGCGGTCCGCTGAAGCCGAGGCCGTCGAGGCCGGCGCTGTGCTCGATCCAGCTGGCGCCGGCGTCGAGGCTGCGGAAGAAGCGCCCGCCGCCGTAGCCGTAGACGGTCGCGGCGCGCCGGGGATCGACGACGAGGACGAACGCGGCGGCGAATCCGAGCGGGCTCGGCGCCACCCGGGTCCAATCATGGGCGCCATTCTCGCTGCGGTAGATCGTGCCGTCCTGGCCGCTGACGTAGAGCCAGGGGGCGGTCGGACTGACGACCAGGCTCGCCGGGACGAAATCCGCCGGGATGCCGCTGCCCGCCGAGACCCAGGTCGCGCCGCTATCGACGCTGCGGGCCAGCTGGCCGGAAGCGAGGTCCCGGGCATAGAGGGTGGAGCCCGGGGGACCGATGACCGGCGGCGCGACGGCCTCCGGCAGTTGGACGAAGGTCCGGCCGCCGTCGGTGCTCCTGACGTCCACGACGCCCTGGTCGTCGTGGCAGCCGAGGGCGGTGTCGGGCGCCAATGTCACGTAGAGCGTCGAGGGTGATGCCGGATCGACGATCAGGCCCTGGAGAAGGACGCAGGACAAGGACAGCTGCAGGGGAAGCGAGCGGTTCCCCTCCCGGGTGAGACGCAACAGGTTGAGGGCTGACGAGGCGAAGAAGGTCCCGGCGTGGTCGGGAACGACGGCGAGCGGCGGCTGGACGCCGCCTCTCAGGTACAGCCAGCTGGAGCCGCCGTCCGGACTGCGGGACAGCACGCCGTCGGCGTCGACCGCATAGAGCGTCGACGGCAGCTCGGAGTCGGCCGCGAGGCCGGTGACGGCGGCCGTGACCAGCCCGCCGACCTTGGCGGTCCAGGTCCTGCCGCCGTCGTCGCTCCGGAAGACGCCTTCGCGCGCGGTGGCGTAGAGCCGTCCGGCGGTGGAGGGATCGAAGGCGAGGGCATTCAGCGCGAACGGCACCCGCCGCGACAAGGTCGTCCAGGTGGCACCGCCGTCCTGGCTCTGGAAGAAAGTCGACAGGGGGTGCCATTCCGGTGGGCGATACCGTGCCCCGACGACCAGCGTCGAGCCGTTGCCGGAGAAGGCGAGATCCTGGAGGAAGAACGAGTCGCCGAGCACGATCCCGCCCGCGCTCGCTCCCACGGCGCGCCAGCTGTCGCCGCCGTCGTCGCTGCGGTAGAGGCCGCTGGAGGCGTCCATCGCGAAGACCGTCCGCGGCCGGTGCGGATCGAAGACGACGCGCGCCGCCTGGGAGAAGCGGTCCGGCACCGGGCTCTTGTCAGCCCAGCTACGTCCGCCGTCGACGCTGCGGTAGAGAGCGAAAAAGCTGGGGACGAACACGGTGTCGGGGGCCTGCGGATCGACGATCACCTGGCCCGAGTCGCCGGCGATGAAGGGCGTGGCCAGCGGCTCCCAGGTGACACCGCCGTCGTCGCTGCGGAAGAAAGTGTCCGGCACCCCCTCGGGATTGCCTGGCGGGAGGGCCGACGAGGCGTAGACGACCGACGGCTGGCTCGGCGCAAAGACGAGGCTGACGAGCTGGCCGCCCGCCGCGAATGGCCCGGCGTTCTGCGGGACCCAGGTGACGCCGCCGTCGGAGCTCCTGAAGTGGCCGGCGAAGATCGTCCGCGGGTCACCCGGATCGATGGCCAGGACGGGCTGGTCGCCCCGCGTCGGCCCGCCGGCGACCGCACGCCAATGGCCGCCGCGGTCGCCGCTCCGGAACAGCCCACCCATCGTGGGTCCGGCGAACAGGGTCCGGGGTTCCGCGGGATCGACGGCTAGCGCGCTCACCTGGCCGCCGCCTTGCCCTCCCTGGACCGTCCAGCGATCCGCTCCCCCCCAGGCCCGCCCCGCCCCGGCCAGGAGCAGCCCGACGCCGATCAACGGCGGCAGCGTCGCCCGGCAGGTGCGCAGGCTCGCGAGGGCTGTCGTCGTTCGGGTCGTCCCAGGCATCCTCATGATGGCCACTTCCTCCGCGGGGCGCCGCCGTGGCTGCCCTGATTCGCCGTGAGCCTATGCCTGCATTACCTAGATTGTCAATGCCTCATTGCCGATCTGAGCAGATGCCGCCCACGTCCTCGGAACAGGTCAGGCCGGGGTCACGACGGTGGCTGTCTTCCCCTGCCGCCCTTTGGACGAGGCGTCCCGAGGGCACCGACCTGAGACTTTGAGCGCCTCGTCCAAAGGGCGGCAGGGGAAGACAGC
>DATNKH010000515.1:0-3937 GCA_035603475.1 Thermoanaerobaculia bacterium | reverse complement strand
CCCGCCTCAATTACATCCTGCCGCAGTACGACGACGCCGTCACCTGAGTGTACGACACCGCCAAGTTTGGCGGCGACATGATCGTCGACATCGTCAGGACCCACCCGGTCATGCTGGTGGGAGGCGTGCTCCAGGAGAACCCCTTCTACGTGCCGCCGGACGAGTTCCTGGCCGAGCTCCGTTCGCGCGAGGAGCGCTCCCGGGCCGCCAGCGTGCCGGCCGGCGCGGCCGCGGCGCGGTATCGCGACGTCGCGCGCCTGACCGAGGCGCTGGGCCACCTCGTGGCCCTGGGCGCCCTGTCGGCGCTCGAGGCGGCGCGCGAGCCGCCCGAGGTGGCCGAGCACTTCGCGCAGGCCATGCTCTCTCTCCCCGCCGTCGAGGTCGTCTTCGCCAGCTCCGACTTCCCGCCGCATTGGAGCGCCATCGAGGCGCTCAGCGTGCGGGACACCCTGCGCCCCTCCCCGGCGGCTGCCGAGATCAAGCGCATCGTGACCGCTGCGATGGAGCCCGGCAACGCCGAGGTGCGAACCGTCGCGGGCGACTTCGCCGGCCTCGGCGCCGTCTCGCTCTTCGTCATTCCGCTCGGCCCCCAGGGCCGTTACGGCTGGGTCGCCGCCGGCTCGCGCGAGCGGGCCTTCCCGGACCCGCTGCAGCGGGCCCTGCTGGAGGTCGGCGCCCAGCAGCTCTCGGCGGCCCTGCGCCAGCGCCACCTCGCCGACGTCCGCGCCGCGGCGATGGCGGAGCGCGAGACCGAGGAGCGCTACCGCCTGGCCTTCGAGAACGCCGCGGTGGGGATGGCGGTGCTGACACTGGAAGGGCGCTTTCGCCAGGTGAACTCCGCCCTGTGCAGGATCCTCGGCCGGCCGGAGAAGGACCTGCTCGGGGTCGACTGGCGATCCGTCACGTATCCGGAGGACGTGCCGCGGGTCACCGAGGCCATGCGGCGCCTCGTCTCGGGCGAGACGAACAGCGAGATCCTGGTGAAGCGGGGCACGCATCCGAGCGGCAAGGTCGTCTGGGTGCAGAACAGCCTGTCCGCCGCGCGCGATGCGGACGGTCACCTGCTTCACCTCGTCGTGCTCATCGAGGACATCACCGAGCAGCGACGGGCCGAAGACGGCCTGCGGCTCCTGGAGGCACGCTTCTCCACGATGTTCCGCGTCAGCCCGGCCGCCCTGGGAATGGGAGCTCTCCACACGGGCCGCATCCTCGACGTCAACGATCGCTGGCTGGAGCTGTTCGGTTACCGCCGCGACGAGGTCATCGGCCGCGACGCCTCCGAGCTCCAGCTGTGGGCCGATCCACACGAACGGCAGCCGGTGATGGATCGCCTGCTGCGGGACGGCGTCGTCCGCGACCTGGAGACACACTTCCGGCGCAAGTCGGGCGAGCTCCGGGACGCCCTCCTGTCCTTCGTGCGCACCGAGCTCCCCGGGGAGCACGATCCCGTGTCGATCGCCGAGATCGTGGACGTGACGGAGCGCCGCCGCGCCGAGGGCGAGCGCGCGCGCCTCGACTCGATCACCGACGCCGCTCTCGGGTACCTGTCGCTCGACGACATGCTGCGCGAGCTGCTGGGCCGGTTGCGGAGCGCGCTCAGTGCCGAGCTGGCCTCCGTCTGGCTGGTGGACGCGGAGCGGCAGTTCCTGGTTCCCCGCGCCGTGAACGGCATCCCTTACGACAGCATCGCCGCCGTGCGGATCCCCCTCGACTCCTCAGCGCCCATCTCCCTGGATTCCCCGTTCTGCGTCGACGACCTGCCGCGGCCGGAGGCGGGCCGCGACGACTGGTACGCCCGCCTGTGGGCGGCGGCAGCACCGCCGCTGCGGTCGTGGATGGGCTGCCCGCTCGTCCTCGAAGGCACGGCGATCGGCGTCGTCAACGTCGCCGCCACGCGGACGCCCTTCCACGCCGAGGACCGGCGGCTCCTGCGGGTGGTCGCCGATCGCGTCGCGCCCGCCATCGTGCGCGGCCGGCTCGTCGAGACGGTGCGGGAGAGCCGGGAGCGCCTGGCCGCCCTGTCCGAGCGGGTGGTCAACCTCCAGGAGACGGAGAGGCGGGAGATGGCGCGCGAGCTCCACGACCAGATCGGCCAGTTCCTGACCGGTCTCCGCTTCATGATCGAGGCCCCGAGGACCGGCGGCAGGGAGGAGATGCTGGCGGTGGTCAACGAGCTCATCGGCCGGGTGAGCGACCTCTCGGTGAACCTCCGGCCGCCGATGCTGGACGAGCTCGGGCTGCTGCCGGCGCTGCTCTGGCAGATCGAGCGCTTCGAGACCCAGACCGGCATCCGGGTGGATTTCCATCATGCCAACCTCGACCGCCGCTTCGCCCCCGAGATCGAGATCACCGCCTTCCGCATCGTGCAGGAAGCGCTGACGAACGTCGCCCGGCATGCCGGCGTCATGAAGGCCAGGGTGGAGGTGTGGGCGGACGCGGAGACCCTCGGCGCGAGGATCGCCGACGAGGGGCGCGGCTTCCGCGTCGAGGAGGCCCTCGCCCGTTACTCGAGCGGGCTCGCGGGGATGCGCGAGCGGTGCCGCCTGCTCGGCGGGCAGCTGACCATCGAGTCGGCGCCCGGGACCGGCACGCGGCTCGCCATGACGCTGCCGCTGGCGCCCGCGGCGGCCCCCCCCGAGGCCGGCGCCGGCGCATGACCACCGCCACCATCGTGCTCGCCGACGACCACCAGGTCGTCCGGCAGGGACTCCGGGCCCTGCTCGAGGCCGAGCCCGGCTTCTCCGTGGTCGGCGAGACCTCGGACGGACTGCAGGTCGTGGAGCTCGTCGAACGCCTGGCGCCCGACGTGCTCGTGCTGGACCTGGTCATGCCCGGTCTCGGCGGTCTCGACATCACCCGGGAGGTGACGCGGCGCTTCCCCAGGACCCGGGTCGTGATTCTCTCGATGCACTCGAGCGACGCCTACGTCCTGCAGGCCCTCACCTACGGCGCCGCGGCCTACGTGCTGAAGGAATCGAGCGCGGCCGACCTGCGCCATGCCATCCGCGAGGTGCGGGCGGGCCGGAGGTACCTGAGCCCGCCGCTCTCCGAGGAGGGCATCGAGGCGTACCTGGCCAGGGCGAGGACCGCCGAGGTGGACATCTACGAGACGCTGACCACGCGCGAGCGCGAGGTGCTCCACCTGGCCGCGGAGGGCCTCAGCAACCCCGCCATCGCCGAGCGCCTCGGCATCGGCGCCCGCACGGCGGAGACGCATCGCATCCACGTGATGCAGAAGCTGGGTCTGCGGAGCCGGACCGACCTGATCGTCTACGCGCTCCGTCGCGGCCTCATCCCGGAAGGACCGCAGGACGCCTCGCCGCCGCGCGGCGACGAAGGCGGCGAGAGCGGCCCCTGATCACCCGCCACGACGTACCCTCCCAGGAAACGACGTAGCTCTCCCGGGAAGATCCGCCGGGAAGATCCGGGCATTCGCGGATTGATCGTTGGGCATTTGCATTCTAGCTTTGGCGGGAGCTCTCGCCGGCCGGCGACGCTGCCCGACGCCGGCCGAGCTCTCTCGACTCCGCTCACCCGCGACCGCATGACCGACCCCGAGCGCCTCCGCATCCTGATCCTCGAGGACGATCCCGCCGATGCCGAGCTGCTGGAGCGCGAGCTGCGGCGGGCGGGCGAGCTCGCGATCTGTCGGCGGGCCGAGACCGAGCAGGAGTTCCTCGCCGGCCTCTCGCCGCCGCCCGACCTGGTCCTCGCGGACTACCGGGTGCCGGGCTTCGGCGCCCTGGCCGCCCTGCGCCTGCTGGCGGCCCGCGAGCTCGACGTGCCGGTCATCGTCGTCACCGGCACCCTGGGCGACGAGGCCCTGGTCGACTGCCTGCGGGAAGGGGCGACCGACTACCTGCTCAAGGACCGTCTCGGCCGCCTCGGCAAGGCCGTGCGGAACGCCGTCGCCCAGGGCCGGCTGCGGCTCGCGCAG
>DATNKH010000514.1:0-5065 GCA_035603475.1 Thermoanaerobaculia bacterium | reverse complement strand
CGGCGGCGGGCCGATGGCCTGCGCGCTGATCGAGGAGGTCATCGCCACGATCGTCGACGAGGGTCTGCTGGAGCGGGTGCGGGCGCTGTCGCGGCGCATCCGCGAGACCTGCCAGGTGGGCCCGGTGGAAGCCATCCAGGGAGAGGGCTACCTGCTCGGCCTGCGCACCAGCCGGCCGGCGATCGAGATCCAGGGCGAGCTCCTGGAGCGCGGCATCCTGGCCGGCACCAGCGCCGATCCGCGGGTGGTGCGGCTGCTGCCGCCGCTGGTGCTCGAGCCCGAGCACGTCGCGGCGCTGGCGGCCGCGCTGCAGGAGATCCGGCCGTGAAGCGGCTGCTGTCGCTCGCCGAGCTGCGGCCCGCCGTGGTGGCCGAGCTGGTGGCGTCGGCGCGGCGCCTCGAGCAGCGGCCGCAGCCGCGGGCGCTCGCGGGAAAGGTGCTCGGGCTGCTGTTCTTCAACCCGTCGCTGCGCACTCTCGCCTCCTTCCAGTCCGGGATGTCCCGGCTCGGCGGCAGCTCCTTCGTGATCTCGCCCGGCCAGGGCAGCTGGGCGCTCGAGACCCGTCCGGGGGTGGTGATGGACGGTGCCGCCGCCGAGCACGTGCGGGAGGCGATCCCGGTGCTGGCCGGCTACGCCGACGCGCTCGGCATCCGTGCCTTCGCCGACGGCCAGGACCTGGAGGCCGACCTCGCCGATGCCGCGTTCCAGGCCATGGCGGCGGTCTGCCCGGTGCCGCTGATCAATCTCGAATCGGCGATCGACCACCCCTGCCAGGCGCTGGGTGATTGGAAGACGCTCGACGAGCTGGGCGTGCCGGCGCCCGGCGGCCGCTTCGTGCTCAGCTGGGCCTGGCACCCGAAGGCACTGCCGCTCGCCGTGCCGGCGGCGGTGGCGCACATGGCCGCCATGCGGGGCATGCAGCTGACCGTGCTGCGTCCGGAGGGCTTCGAGCTGCCGCCGGCGGTGATGGAGCGGGCGCGGCTGGCGGCCGCCCTGGCCGGCGGCACGGTGCGCGAGACCGCCGACCGGCAGGAGGCGCTGGCCGGCGCCCAGGTCCTCTACGCCAAGTCCTGGGGCTCGCCGCGCCGCTACGGCGACCCGGCGGCGGAAGCCGAGCTGCGCGCCGGCCTCCGGGACTGGTGCGTCGACGAGACCTGGTTCGCCGCCGCCGACCCGGCCTGCCGCTTCATGCACTGCCTGCCGGTGCGGCGCGGCGTGGTGGTGCGCGACGAGGTGCTCGACGGGCCGCGCAGCGTCGTGGTGCGCCAGGCCCACAACCGCATGTGGGCGCAGATGGCGGTGCTTCACCGGCTGCTCGCGGTCCGCGGCGCCGAGGGAGCCGGCGACGGCGACGACGGCGCCACCGGCTACGCGGGCGAGAGCTTCTACGACGACTACGACGGCGACAGCGGCGACATCGGCGCCCCGGCCGGCGCCGGCACCGCCGTAGTCGCCGGCGAGGACCGCGGCCTGGGCGCGATGGCCGCGATGGGCGCGATGGGCACGATGGGCACGATGCCGGCGACGCCGGCGCGGCTCGCGGCGCCGCCGCGTGAGCCGGAGGGTCGCGCGTGAAGGACGTCGGGCAGCAGAGCGCCGCGGTGGCGGCCCTGCGGCAGGCGGTGCCGTACATCCGCCTGTTCAAGGGCAAGACCTTCGTGGTCAAGGTCGGCGGCGTGGCGCTTGGGAGCGACCCCGGGGGCCGCCCGTCCGCCGCCGAAGCCGCGCCGCCTGCCATGGTGGCGGTCCTCGAGCAGGTCCACGTCCTCCACCAGGTCGGTATCCGCGTCGTGCTGGTTCATGGCGGCGGACCGCAGTCGACGGCGCTGTCCCGCGCCCTGGGCGCCGAGCCGCGCTTCGTCGCCGGCCGCCGGATCACCGACGACGCGGCGCTCGAGGTCGCCACCCTGGTGCTGAACGGCGCCGTCAACACCCGGCTGTTGGCGGCCTGCCGCGCCGTCGGTCTGCCCGCCGTCGGCCTCTCCGGAGTGGCGGCCGGGCTGGTCCTCGCACGCCGCCGCGGGCCGGTGACGGTGACGGCGGCGGGCAGCGGCGGCGCGGGCGCCTCCGACGGTGGCATGGTGGTCGACTACGGCCACGTCGGCGACATCGAGGGCGTCGATCCGGCGGTGCTCGAGACGCTGCTCGCGGCGGGCATGGTGCCGGTAGTGAGCCCGCTCTCGGCCGACGAGCGCGGCGCGCTGCTCAACGTCAACGCCGACACTGCCGCGGCCGCCCTGGCGGTGGCGCTGCGGGCCGAGAAGCTGCTGCTGCTGACCGGCGCGCCCGGCATCCTCGAGCGCCCCGGCGACCCGAGCTCGCTGGTGTCGCTCACCGACCTCGCGGGCCTGGCCCGTCTGCGCGAGCGCGGCTGCCTCGAGGACGGCATGCTGCCCAAGGCGAGCAGCATCGAGGCGGCGCTGCGCGGCGGCGTGCGGCGGGTACACATCGTCGGTGCCGCCGTGACCGACGGCCTGCTCGCCGAGGTCTTCACCAACGAAGGCGCCGGGACGCTGGTCGTCGCGGACGCGGAGGCAGCGGCGCCGCAGTCCCTGGAAGCGGCGGCACGGCTGACGGCGGAAACGGCGGCACCGCCGCCGGCGGCAACGGCGGCACGGCCGACGGCGGCAACGGCGGCACGGCCGACAGCGGAAACGGCGGCACGGCCGCCGGGGAGCGAGCCATGATGCTGCCGGAGCGCGAGGTCCTGGCGCTGCACCAGGCCATCACGGCCATCCGCTCGGTGTCGGGCGAGGAGGGCGAGCTCGCGGGCTTCCTCGAGCAGTGGTGGCGGCGGCGCGGCGTCGTGCCGCTGCGGCTCGGCAACAGCCTGCTGCTGCTGTCGCCGCAGCCGGCGGTGGCGTCGCCGCTGCCGGTGCTGCTGCTCGACACCCATCTCGACACCGTGCCGCCGGCCCCGGGCTGGACCCGCGACCCCTGGGACTCGCGGCCTGCCGGCGGCAAGGTCCACGGTCTCGGCGCCAACGACGCCAAGGCGGCGGTGGCCGGGATGGTCGCCGCGTTCGCCGCTTTTGCCGAGGTCGAGCTGCCCTTCACCCTGGCGCTGGCCCTGGTCGAGGGCGAGGAGACCCGTGGCACCGGCACCGTGGCCGTGCTGGAGGAGCTGGCGCGCCAGGGCCGCCGGCCGATGGCGGCGGTGATCGGCGAGCCGACCGGGCTCGACCTGGCGGTGGCGCAGAAGGGCCTGCTGGTGCTCGAGCTGGTGGCGCACGGCGAAGCCTGCCACGCCGCCCACGCGCAGGCGCTCGGCGCGGCCAACGCCGCGCGCCGCCTGGCCCGCGACCTGGTGGCCCTCGAGGCGGTGGACCTGGGCCCGCCGCACGAGCGCCTGGGGCCGGTGACCGTCGAGCCCACGCAGCTGCGGGCCGGCACGGCGCGCAACGTGATCCCTGGCGAGGCCACCGCGGTGCTCGACGTGCGCACCACTCCGGCGCTGGCGCCGGCGGAGGTGGTGCAACGCATCCGCCGCGCGGTCAGCGGCGAGGTGCGCGTGCTGTCGGACCGGCTGGTGCCGCGCGAGACGCCGGCCGGCGCGGCGGTGGTCGAGGCCGCCCGGCGGGTGCGTCCCGAGGCGCGGCTGTACGGCTCGGCCACGCTCTCCGACATGGTCTTCATGGCAGGCATCCCGGCGGTCAAGTGCGGCCCCGGCAGCAGCGAGCGCTCGCACACCGCCGACGAGTTCGTCTGGGAGAGCGAGGTGATCGCCGGCGCGCGCTTCTACTCCCGCCTGGTCGGCAGCTTCGCCGAGCTGCAGGCGGCCGAGCAGTCGGCGGACGATTCAGGCACCGCCGGCGCGATGCCGGCGGCGGCGGCGATCCGGCGATGAGCCGGCTGTGGGAGAAGCCGGGCGGCGCGCCGCTCGACGAGCGGGTGCTGCGCTACACCGCCGGCGAGGACCACCGCCTCGACGCCCGCCTGGTGCCGTACGACGTGCGGGCTTCGATCGCCCATGCCGAGATGCTCGGCGAGACCGGCCTGCTGCCGGCCGCCGACGTCGCGGCGATCCGCGACGGGCTGGCCGCGCTCGCCGCCGCCCATGCCGTCGGCGACTGGCAGATCGAGCTCGGCGACGAGGATGTCCACACCGCGCTCGAGCGCCGCCTCACCGCGGCGATCGGCGAAGCGGGGGCGCGCCTCCATCTCGGCCGCTCGCGCAACGACCAGGTGCTGGCGGCGCTGCGCCTCTACCTGCGCGACGAGGTGACCGCGCTCGCGCAGGGCGCGCGCGCCGCCGCCGCCGCGCTCGACGAGCTGGCGGCGCGCGAGGCGGCGACGCCGCTCACCGGCTACACCCACCACCAGCCCGCGATGCCCAGCTCGGTGCCGCTCTGGGCCGGGGGCTTCGCCGCCGAGCTGCGCGACGACGCGCTCGGCCTTGGCGCCTGCCTGCGGCGCATCGACCAGAACCCGCTCGGCTCGGCGGCCGGCTACGGGGTGCCGCTGCTGCCCATCGACCGCGAGTCTACCCGCCGCCGCCTCGGCTTCGCCTCCGTGCACGAGCCGGTGACGGCGGTGCAGCTGTCGCGCGGCAAGGCCGAGGCGCAGGTGCTGTTCGAGATCGCCCTGACCCTGCAGGACCTCGGACGGCTGGCGGCGGACCTGGTGCTGTGGAGCAGCAGCGAGCTCGGCTTCGTCTCCCTGCCCGAGGCGATGACGACCGGCTCCTCGATCATGCCGCAGAAGCGCAACCCCGACGTCTTCGAGCTGGTGCGCGGCCGCTCCGCCACGGCCCAGGCCTGCCTGCTCGAGGCGCTGGCGATCACCGCCAAGCTCCCCTCGGGCTACCATCGCGATCTGCAGCTGCTCAAGGCGCCGCTCTTCCGCGGCCTCGACCTGGCGCGCGACACGCTGGAGATCATGGCCGCCGCCCTCGCCGGCGTGCGCTTCCGCGCCGACCGCATCCGCCTGCCGCCCGAGATCCACGCCACCGAGGAGGCCTACCGCCTGGTGCTCGAGCAGGGCCTGGCCTTCCGCGACGCCTACCGCCAGGTGGCCTCGCGCTACGAGGAGTGAGCGAGCAGACGCCGGCCGGCGAGAGGTGCAG
>DATNKH010000513.1:0-25411 GCA_035603475.1 Thermoanaerobaculia bacterium | reverse complement strand
TGTATACTCCTCGCCGTCTGCCCTGCCGCCTTCCGGGCGCGCAAGGCACTGCATGAACGCCTAAAGGAGGCCTGCCCTTGATGCGCCACCGTCGTTCGCCCCTGGTCCACCTGCCCGACCGGCGGCCCCGGCCCGCCTCCCGGGCCGCCCGCGAGCTCTGCATGGCGCTGCTCGCGGCGCTGGCTACCCTGGCGCTGCCCGCGGCGGCATCGGCGCAGGATCTCTACAACTGGAGCGTGGGCGTGATGGGCGGCGTCGGCGGCTCGGTCGACGTGAAGCCCGGCAGCCGCGACTTCAGCAACGCCACCTGGCAGGTCGAGGCGCTGGCGCTCACCGAGCCGCGCACCTTCCTCGGCCTGCGCGTCGGCCACCTGGCGCTGGGCGGCAAGGACACTCTCTTCGGCACGCGGGTGGGCGCCGACCTCTCCTACGTCACGCTCTCCGGCCAGTACATGTTCGAGGAGAGCTACTACGACTCGGGGGTCTACCTCGGCCTGGGCGCCTATCGCCTGGGGGGCAACGACGCCTTCACCGGCGCCTCGGCGAGCAAGACGGTCGCCGGCGGCGTGCTCGGGCTGACCGGCGACTTCAAGGCGAGCAAGCGCTTCAGCGTCGTGCTCGAGCTCTCGGGGCATTACATCGACATCCGTAACGCCCACATCTACGCCATGGCCCACGGCGGGCTGTCCTTCCACTTCTGAGCCCGCGCCGGGGGATCAGGGGAACGGCGGCCGCTTCGGCTCGGTCTCGTCGAGGGCGCGGATGCCGTGCAGGTTGGCGTGCTCGACGAGGCGCCGGGCGTCTCCCTCGAGGCCTCGCAGCTTGACGATCAAGGCAGGCTGCGGACCGCGCCGGGAGACCTCGATCCCCTCGGTCTCGACCGCGCTCTCCTCGATGCACTCCATCACCTGCGACACCTTCTGGCCCTTCTCGAGCTGCAGCACGACGGTGCGCAGGTGGCCGCGTTGCAGGAGGCGCTCGAAGGGCCGCAGGGCGGTGAGGATGATCAGCAGCGCCACCGTGGTGACGATGCCGGCGACGTAGTCGGAGAACCCGATCGCGATGCCGATCGCCGCCGCCACCCACAGGCCGGCGGCCGTGGTGAGGCCGTGCACGGCGCCGCGCGACTGCAGGATCGTGCCGCCGCCGATGAAGCCGACGCCGGTGACGATCTGCGCCGCGATGCGGCCGCCATCCCAGGTGCCGCTCCCGGTGCCGGGGCCGCCGCCGGGCCCCGCCTGCAACGAGAGATGCGTCAGCAGGGTGGCGCCGACGGCCATCAGCATGTGGGTGCGCAAACCGGCCCACTTGCCGGTCCATTCGCGCTCGGCGCCGACCGCGCCGGCGAGGAGGGCCGAGAGCGAGATCTTGAGCCCGATCTCGGTGAGCTCGTTCACGAGGAGCCCGTCATGCCGGAGGTGCCGCCGGCGCCGCCGTGCGACAGGCGGGCGGCGATCTTCTGCCGCACCGCCGGATCGTCCCAGTCGACCTCGCCGATGAACTTCTCGACGATGCGGCCGCCGACCACCAGGTAGGTCTCCGGCAGCTGGTCGGTGCCATAACGATGGGCCACCTCCCACTGCGGGTCGTAGAGCACGCCGGGAGCGCCCGCGCCGAGGAACGCCTCCACCCGCGAGCTCGAGTCGGCCACCGCGACGCGCAGCACGGCGAAATTGCGGTCGCCGCCGAAGTCCCGCACCAGGCGGTCGAGCGCCGGCGTCTCCTCGATGCACGGCGGGCACCAGGTGGCCCAGAAGTGCACCAGGGTCACCGGCGCCAGGCGCGATCCGAGGGTCGCCGCCCGCCCGCCGGCGTCGAGCAGGAAGCCGGCGGGCGCCGCCGTCGTGCTGTCGCCGCCGCGCGGCCAGAGCAGCACCCCGAGCCCCAGCAGGGTGATCACGGCGGCGATCCAGCGGGCCTGCCTGCCGAGACTGCCGAGGCCGCCGAGGCTGCCGAGGCCGGGCGACGGGGTGTCCGCCGCGGCAGAGGCCGCGGCCGGCGTGGAATGCGCGGCGGCTTCGGGCTGTTGTTCTGGTGCGGGATCTCTTACCATGGTGCGCTCGCGGATCGTTCTCGCGGGTGGCCCGTGTAGGGTCGGTAGGGTTAGAATACCGCAGGACTCCCCCGAGAAGGCCCTGAACACCTTGCCATCGCCAGACAACAGCCAACGTTCGAAGTCCCGCCGGGTCTTCCTGGTCGGGGTGATCCTGAAAGGCCAGCACGGCGCCGCCGCCGCCGGCCAGATCGTCGAGGAGCACCTCGACGAGCTCGCGCAGCTCGCCGATTCCGCCGGCTACCGGGTGGTGGGGCGGGCGGTGCAGGCCCGCCAGGCGCCGGATGCCGCCACCTTCATCGGCAAGGGCAAGGCGGCGGAGATCGCCGCCGCGGCCACGGAGCTCGACGCCGGCCTGCTGTTGTTCGACGACGACCTGAGCGCCGGCCAGGTGAAGGCGCTCGAGGAAGCGACCGACCTGGCGATCCTCGACCGCAGCGGCCTGATCTTGGAGATCTTCGACCAGCGGGCGAAGAGCCGCGAGGCGCGCACCCAGGTGGAGCTGGCGCGGCTCAACTACCTCCTGCCCCGCCTCACCAAGCGCTGGTCCCACCTCTCCCGCCAGGCCGGCGGCAAAGGCACCCGCGGCGGCGAGGGTGAGAAGCAGCTCGAGCAGGACCGGCGCGTGCTGCGCACCCGCATCCGCCGCCTCGAGGAGGACCTCGCCCGCATCGACCGCACCCGCGGCGTCCAGCGCCACGGCCGGCGAGGCGTGCCGGTGGTCGCCCTCACCGGCTACACCAACGCCGGCAAGTCGACCCTCTTCAACCGCCTGACCGCCGCCGACGCCCTCGCCGAGGACCGCCTCTTCGCCACCCTAGACGCCAAGCTCCGCCGCGGCAGCCTCGGCACCAACGGCGCCCACGGCACGCAAGGCTCTGCCGGCAACGAGCCCACCGGCGCCGCCATCGGAGCGGACGAATCCGGCGCCTCAGCCGGCGCCAACGGCTCGGCTGGCAGCCCGGGGCGGAGCGCCGTCTTCGCCGACACCGTCGGCTTCATCCGCAAGCTCCCGCATCACCTCGTCTCCTCCTTCCGCAGCACCCTCGGCGAGATCACCGCCGCCGACCTGGTGCTGCACGTCGTCGACCGCAGCCACCCCCAATGGCACGACCAGATGCGAGTCGCCGACGAGGTCCTGGACGAGCTCGGAGTCGAGCGCCAGCGGGTGGTCACGGTCTTCAACAAGTGCGACCGCATCGCGGCTCTCCCACCCTCTGGCGGCCAGGACAGCGAAGGCCTCCGGGTCTCCGCCCTCACCGGCGAGGGAATCGACTCGCTGCGAGCGGAGATTTCCCGCCGCCTGCCGGAGCTTGCCACCGGCTATGCCCGCCGCGTGGTGGGTGACGTCGGCGAGTCGGCCCACGCCGCGCTCCCAGAGGGCCCCGCGGTCACTCCCCTTCCCGCACCCATCGGCGCGGTCCTCGAGGTTTGACACCCCCCACCCCGGGCCGCTAGACTTTCCCGCCTCAGTGGGGCCGTAGCTCAGTTGGGAGAGCGCTTGAATGGCATTCAAGAGGTCGACGGTTCGATCCCGTTCGGCTCCACCAGTGCAATCTATCCTTAAATCAATAGTTTAGGCCGGCCTCACTAAGCCTGCCTGGCGGCCCGCCCGCGCCCGTGGGGCGAATAGGGGGCGAATGCCGCACCACCCTTGCTCCCGCGCCGGCGGGGGCAATCATGTACTCGACTCTCCGCCCTTTCCTGGGCCTGGAGGCGGCAGCAGGAACGATCTCGCTGGATCCCTTCGACGGGGCTCCATTTGAAGCACTTTGGGCAGCCCTCCTCCAGATAACGGCATAGTAGAAGCGACTTGTGCTCGCTTCCTTCGCCGATCCTCGAAGATACCGGATGGTGGTTCCCCGCGGTTTCGGACTCGGTTGTCACCGCTGGCGACCGCATCCCCGTCTCTGACGGGATGGCACCTTGGGTGTCCACCCAGGTAGCCGGGCTCCAGTTTTCCCGGAGCCGCTTGTTCTCCTACTTCCTGATTTGCATAGAAGGCGGAACAGACCAGCGCCTCTCGTCCACCACCACACTAGAACAGAATGAAGCCTCGATTCCGGCACCGCAGACACCGGCATCAAGGGCACCGTGCTTCGACGAGATGGTCAAGGCCGGCCCTAGAGATCCCGACCGCCAACTTCCAACCCCTGATCAGTCCAGGAGAGCTCCTGGTCGTCGTTGTAGAGGCAGACATTAAATCGCCAACCACTACGGGGTTCACGAGGATGTTGGTCGGTGGACCAGACCTGACGAACCTCAAAACTCACAGAAGAGGATTAGCCGACGTCGCCTTCTGCCCTTACTTGGAATTTCAGGGGGCGGGCGCTCGATGCCATGGTGAATGCTTAGACTCTCGCCAAGCGCGCCATCCTAACGGTAAATTCACCAGATCCAAGATTGTAGGATCAAGCTGGACAATCTCCCATAAGCTAACGACCATCGCCTCACTCTCCTTGGGAGGCGCCGAGTCATTGTCATGGAATTGCCAAGCTCCATCATCTGAATCGTGTGAGACATTTGCGATCCAATCAACTCCCTCCACGATTCCCCTCGTGGCGATGACGGCGACGTTTGGTGGATCCTCAAATACCCAATCTGGCATTACTGCTGCTCCGGTCTATTAGCTTGATCGTCTTCGGCATGATATGGTCAAGTTGGGGATGCGACGGCGACGACAGCGGGCACCGCTCTTGCCGATCATCGAGGAGATCCTGCACCAGCCACCTGACCTGCTCCACGTCCGCTACCTTAGAGACTCCGCTCCACGCTCGATGGCGATCGGCGGCGCCTTTCGCCGCCTGGTGGTGGCTCTCCACTCTCCGTTGCCGCCTACAGCCCACCCCCATCGGAACCCCTCGACCCTGGCTCGGTGACTTCAGGTCGCTTCCAGGAGTATACTGCTGTGAACTTAGGATCGTAGTTCCGGCGGTTCGAGCCTCCGACTATGCCTCCTTCGACAGACCGCGAATCCACGGCCCGGAGGTTCAAGGGTTTCTCCGAGATAACCTCCTTCATCTGGTCGGTCGCCGATCTCCTGCGGGGCGACTACAAGCAGGCCGACTACGGGAAGGTCATCCTTCCTTTCACGGTCCTGAGGAGGCTCGACTGCGTTCTCGCCAATACCCGCGAGGCCGTCTGGAAAAAGGCGGAATCCCTCAAGAGTTCGGGAATCAGGGAACCTGAAGAAATCCTGAACCGGTCCTCGAAGGTAGGCTTTCACAACGTCTCGAAGTTCGACTTCGGGAAGCTGAAGGGCGACCCCAATCACCTGGCCCACAACCTCACAGCCTACATCCGGGGCTTCTCGTCCAACGCGCGAGACGTCATCGAGCGCTTCAAGTTCGCCGAACAAATCGCCAAGCTCGACGAGTCGAACCTGCTCTTCAAGGTCCTCTCGAAATTCGCGGAGGTGGACCTTCACCCCACGACCGTGCCGAACCACGTCATGGGGTCGATCTTCGAGGAGCTAATCCGGCGGTTCTCAGAGCAATCGAATGAGACCGCTGGAGAGCACTTCACGCCCAGAGACGTCATCCGCCTCATGGTCGATCTTCTCTTCTTAGAGGACGACGATGCCCTTCGGAAGCCCGGGATTGTCCGAACCCTCTACGACCCCGCTTGCGGAACGGGAGGGATGCTCTCCGTGGCAGAAGAGTACCTCCGCGAGCTGAACCCGGAGGCGGACCTGGTTGTCTTCGGGCAGGAGCTGAACGACGAGAGCTTCGCCATTTGTAAGTCGGACATGCTCATCAAGGGCCAGAACCCTGCGAACATCGTCCGGGGAAACTCCTTCTCCGAAGACGGGCACGTCGGGAAGAAGTTCGACTACATGCTCTCGAACCCGCCGTTCGGGGTGGAGTGGAAGAAGGTCCAGAAGGAGATCGAGGACGAGCACGAGACCCAAGGCTATGCCGGGCGATTTGGACCGGGCCTTCCTCGGATCAATGATGGATCGCTTCTCTTCCTCCTCCATATGATCTCGAAGATGAAGCCCGTGAACCCGAAGACGGGTGAAGGGGGCAGCCGCATCGCCATCGTCTTCAACGGCTCGCCCCTGTTCACGGGGGACGCCGGATCGGGGGAGAGCGAGATCCGCCGCTGGATCATTGAGAACGACTGGCTTGAGGCGATCGTTGCCATGCCGGACCAGCTCTTCTACAACACCGGAATCTCGACCTACATCTGGGTCGTGACGAACCGGAAGCCCGCCAGCCGAGAGGGGAAGGTCCAGCTGATCAACGGTGTGGAGATGTTCCTTAAGATGCGGAAGTCCCTCGGGAACAAGCGCAAAGAACTGGGGGCGGACCATGTCGTCACGCTCGCCCGGCTGTATGGGGACCTTGCCTCTGGAGAGAACGCGAAGATCTTCGACAACGACGATTTCGGATTCCGGCGGATCACCGTCGAGCGCCCCCTCCGCCTGAACTTCCAAGCCACCCCGGAGCGCATCGAGCGGCTTCGGGAGGAGACGGCCTTCCAGAACTTGGCGAAGTCGAAGAAGAAGGGTGCGGCGGCTGAGCGGGAGATCGAGGAAGGGCAAGAGGCTCAGGAATCCCTCCTCGTGGCCCTCAAGAGCATCGACACTGCCATCCTATGGAAGAGCCGCCCCACTTTTGAGAAGGCTGTCCAAGGGGCCTTCAGGAAGGCCGGAGTGGCCGTTTCTGGCCCGGTCCTGAAGGCCGTGCTCTCTGCCCTGTCAGAGAGAGACGAGACCGCCGAGATCGTCCGGGACTCGAAGGGTCACCCCGAGGCGGACGCCGATCTCCGAGACAACGAGAACGTTCCGTTAAAGGAAGACATCCACGCCTACTTCAGGCGGGAGGTTCTGCCTCATGTCCCGGATGCATGGGTCGCCGACGAGAAGACGAAGATCGGCTACGAGATCCCCTTCACTCGGCACTTCTACCGCTACAAGCCCATCCGCCCTCTGAGCCAGATCGAGGCGGAGATCCGGGCGCTGGAGGTGGAGATTCAGGGGATGCTCGGGGAGGCGCTGGAGTGACGGCGGGGGACTTCATGTCGTGGATCTCTGACCTTCCTCAGGGCTGGGCGGCCCCAGAATTGCGGCGTTTGGTTCCGGCAGGCATTGATGGAGTCAAGATCGGTCCGTTCGGAAGTTCCCTTACCCTCGATCAGATGACCACTGACGGGACGCCCGTCTATGGGCAGGAGGAGGTCATCTCGCGGGACTTCTCAAGCCCACGTCGGTTCGTCGGAGATCAGAAGGCTAGTGAACTTCAGGGGTACTCCACATACCCGGGTGATGTTCTCGTGACGATGATGGGTACGGCAGGACGGTGTGCCGCAGTACCGCCGAACACGGCAAGGGGGATTTTCGACTCGCACCTTCTTCGGCTTCGACCGCTCTCGGCAGATATTTGTCCAGAGTTCCTAGTCTGGGTACTGAACGACTCCACGACCACGCTTAGTCAGATCGCTGCATCGGCACGAGGCTCGATCATGGCTGGGCTCAACTCGGCAATCGTGAAGAGCCTGCGTCTTCCCCTGCCGAGCTTGATGCGCCAGTCAGCTATCGCTGCCTTTCTCGACCACAAGACCACCGCCATCGATGCCCTCATCGCGAAGAAGGAGCGGCTCATCGAACTGCTTCAAGAGAAGAGGCAGGTCCTCATTACGCTGGCGGTCACGAAGGGCCTTGACCCGAACGTGCGGATGAAGGACTCGGGGGTCGAGTGGCTGGGAAGAGTTCCCGAGCATTGGACGATCTCCCGGCTGGCATTTGTCTCTTCGGCTATCCAGACGGGGCCCTTTGGCAGCCAGCTTCATGCGGAGGACTACGTGGAGGGTGGAGTGCCAGTTCTCAACCCCGCGAATCTCCTGGACGGTCGTCCAGTCCCCGACAACACGAAGACCGTGAGTCCCGAAAACGCGCATCGCCTGACTCGTCATCGTGTCGTTTACGGAGACATCCTTATCGGTCGGCGTGGGGAGATGGGTCGCTGCGCCCTGATCACCAGAGAGGCGGCCGGTTTCGTCTGCGGTACCGGGTGCCTACGCGTTAGGTTGCGAGCCGACCGCGCGAATCCTCGATATTGCTCGATTGTCCTTTCTCTGGAGGGTGTGGCTAGGACCCTCAGCTTGCGTTCTGTGGGCTCGACCATGGAGAACCTCAACTCCCGCATCGTCGGCAGCGTCGAGGTGCCTCTCCCTCCGGTCAAGGAGCAGTCCGCGATCGCCGATGCAGTCGCTTTAATTCACGAAGAGTATGAATCCATGCGGGCGAGGCTCGCCACAAGCGTCGAACTTCTCCGCGAGTATCGTCAAGCCCTTATCTCGGCCGCCGTCACCGGAAGAATCGAGATCCCCGCCGAGGAGGTCGCATGACCGACATCAAGCTCTTCCGCATCGAAGGCGAGAGGGTTTCTGAATTGCAGGGGGAGTCTGCAACTCTGGAGAAGTCGCTCCAGAAGCTCATTGAGGACCACCTCTCGGAGTTCCTCGGTGTCTTGCTCTTAGCCAGCGAGTACCCTACAGGCAAGACACACGGCGGGCGCATCGACACCCTGGGCCTCGACGAGAACCGCGTCCCCGTGATCATCGAGTACAAGCGGTCCTTGAACGAGAACGTGATCAACCAGGGGCTCTTCTATCTCGACTGGCTCATGGACCACAAGGCCGAGTTCAAACTACTCGTCATGGAGAAGGTCGGAAAAGAGAAGGCTGACGCGATCGTATGGGCCGGACCTCGGCTTCTTTGCATCGCGGGCGACTTCACCCGATACGATTCGCACGCGGTCCAGCAAATGAACCGAAACATCGAGTTGATCCGCTACCGGCGCTACGGGAAGGAGTTACTGCTCTTCGAATTAGTCAACGCCACGGCGGCAGAAGATGTAGAGGTGAAAGCGACTAAGGGGACTCTTTCAGGGAAGCCCCCGGAGAAGGCTTCGGGCACCGTCACCTACTACTTGCAGAAGGCTGACGCAGAGCTGCGGAGCCTATACGACGCTCTCCACGCTTTCACGCCGACACTCGGCGATGACGTCCAGGTTACTACGGTCCAGATGTACATCGCCTACCGGCGGATCAAGAACTTTGCATGCGTTGAGGTACATCCACAGTCCAAGAACCTGCTCGTGTTCTTGAAGGTGGATCCGGACTCAGTCGAGCTACTTTCTGGGTTTAGCCGGGACGTTCGTAAGGTCGGTCATTTCGGGACTGGCGACCTGGAGCTGCGGCTAAAGAACCTGAAAGACCTTGAGGCCGCGAAGCCCTTGGTCCTTAGGAGCTACGAGGCGTCCTGATGCAAATCCACACCGAGAAGACCTTCGAGGACGCGATCGAGGCGAACCTCCTTGGCTCGGGTGGTTGGAAGCAAGGCGATCCCCACGACTTCAACGCCGAGCTTGCACTCCTCCCAAAGGACCTCTTCGCCTTCATCCGGGACACCCAGCCGGACCTCTGGAGGACTCTCGCCACCCAGCAAAAGAAGGACCTCGAACCCGGCTTTCTCGAAGCTCTGACGAAGCACCTCGAAATGAAGGGGACGCTTGATGTCCTCCGCCACGGTTTCAAGTTCTTCGGGAAGAAGATTGATGTCGCGACCTTTCGCCCAGCCCACGGCCTCAACCCCGACATCCTCACTCGATATGGCATGAACCGCCTGACCGTAAGTCGCCAGGTGAAGTTCGCCGTTGGTGAGGAGAAATCGATCGACATGCTCCTCTCTCTCAACGGCCTGCCGGTGGCGACCGCAGAGCTGAAGAACCCCCTCACGGGCCAGACGGTCGAGAACGCCCTCACCCAATACCGGAAGAGGGATCCGAAACACCGTCTATTCCAGTTCGAGAAACGGGCTCTTGTCCACTTCGCCGTCGATCCCGATCAGGTCTACATGACCACACGGCTTACCGGGAAGGACACGATCTTCCTCCCCTTCAACCGAGGGAACCATGGCGGAGCCGGGAACCCCGAGAACCCCGGAGGCTATCGGACGGCATACCTCTGGGAGGAGATCTGGCAGCGGGATAGCTTCCTCGACATCCTGGGGCGCTTTGCTCACGTCTTTACCGAGGAGAAGCAGGTTGCCCAGAAGGTCGTTACTCGCGAGGTCGTCATCTTCCCCCGGTATCACCAGCTTGACTCAGTCCGGAAACTGGAAGGCACGGCCCGGAGCGATGGCCCCGGGCACAGCTACCTCGTCCAGCACTCGGCGGGATCCGGGAAGTCGAACTCCATCGCGTGGTTGGCCCACCGGCTCTCAACTCTCCACACCGAGAACGACCAGAAGGTCTTCGACTCCGTCGTCGTCATCACGGATCGCAGGGTTCTCGATCGACAGCTTCAGGACACCATTTATCAGTTCGAGCACAAGGTCGGCGTGGTGGCCCGGATCGACGAGGACTCGACCCAGCTCGCCGAAGAACTAGCCGCTGGGACGCCCATCATCATCACGACCCTCCAGAAGTTCCCCTTCGTGACGGAGAAGATCGGCCAGCTCCCGAAGCGGAGCTACGCGGTGATCGTGGACGAGGCGCACTCCTCCCAAAGCGGGGAGGGTGCCCGCCAACTCAAGGAGGTCCTCGGGGCCAAGACGCTCGAAGAAGCCGAGAAGGAAGAAGCAGAGACCGCGGAGGAGACCTCCGAGGACCGTCTCCTGAAGGTCATGGC
Source organism: Thermoanaerobaculia bacterium (assembly GCA_035603475.1). GTDB lineage: Bacteria > Acidobacteriota > Thermoanaerobaculia > Multivoradales > UBA5704 > JASLEW01. The sequence goes on along the minus strand of DATNKH010000513.1, from coordinate 14,721 downwards.
GTCCCGGGGGCCCCAGAAAAACCTCTCGTTCTTCGCCTTCACCGCCACACCGAAGGCCAAGACGCTGGAGGTCTTCGGTCACAAGGGTCTGGACGGAAAGCCTGCTCCTTTCCACCTCTACTCGATGCGGCAGGCGATCGAGGAGGGCTTCATCTTCGACGTTCTCCGAGGGTACACGACCTACAGGACTTTCTATCGGCTGGCGAAGGCCATCGAAGACGATCCGAAGGTCAGCAAAAAACAGGCGACCCGGCAGCTCGCTCGCTTCATGAGCCTTCACCCACACAACATCGCACAGAAGACCGAGCTGATGGTCGAGCACTTCCGGACCAGCGTAAAGCACCGAATCGGCGGCCGGGCAAAGGCAATGGTCGTCACTAGCTCTCGGCTCCACGCCGTCCGTTACATGCAGGCGTTCCAAAAGTACCTCGCGGAGAAGGGCTACAAGGACATCGGCGTCCTCGTCGCCTTCTCGGGCACTGTGCAGGACCCAGACGTCGCCATGCTCAGCTATACCGAGGTAGGGATGAACAAGGGCATCCGGGAGGGACAGCTACCGGGACGGTTCGCAACGGACGAGTTTCAGATCCTTCTCGCCGCCAATAAGTTTCAGACAGGCTTCGATCAGCCACTCCTCCACACGATGTACGTCGATAAACGGCTTTCTGGGGTGCAGGCCGTACAGACCCTTTCCCGCCTGAACCGCGTGGCCCCCGGAAAGGAAGACACCTTTGTCCTCGACTTCGTGAATGAGGCAGATGAGATCCAGCGCTCCTTCCAGCCCTACTACGAGCAGACAATTGTAGCCGAGACGGCGGACCCGAACCGCCTCTACGAGCTTCAGCACGAGCTGGAGTCGGCCCAGGTCTTCTCGCCCCAAGAGGTCGAGGGTCTCTGCGGCGTTTTCTACGCCCCGAAGGAGAGGCAGACCGTTGGCGATCAGGCCCGGATGTACGGCTATCTGAATCCCGGGGTAGACCGATTCCTGGCCCTAGACGAGGAGAGGCAGGAGGAGTTCCGATCGGCCCTCAAGGGGTACATTGGGCTCTATTCTTTCCTTTCAGAGATCATGCCGTTCAGCGACCGGGATCTGGAGCAGCTTTTCACCTTCGCCCGGTTCCTCCTGCTCAAGCTGCCGCGGGACCCCAAGAAGGATCCCCTCGACCTCCAAGGTGAGGTGGCCCTGAAGTACTACCGGTTGGACAAGACCAGTGAAGGCCGGATTGACCTCGACGAGGTACACGAGCCTGTGCCGATTTACGGTCCAATCGAGGTCGGAAGCAGAAAGGGAAGGGACGACGTCACCCCCCTCTCGGAGATCATCGACATCTTGAACGAGCGGTTCGGCACGAACTTCACGAAGGTGGACCAGCTCTTCTTCGATCAAGTGACCGAGAAGGCCAAGACTGACGAGGAGGTCAAGCTGAAAGCAGGAGCCAACACCTTCGACAACTTCGCTCTCTCGGTGAAGGACAAGATCCTTGACGTGATGATCGAGCGAATGGACGACAACACGGACATCGTCGCAAGGTTCATGAACGACCCGGAGTTCCAGCGGATCGCCTTCCGTGAGCGGGCGCGCAAGATCTACGAGGAGGCGAGGACGCGATGAAACGAGCCCCAAACCTGAGTGCCTATTGCTTTGTCGATGGTGGCCACGTGCGGGCGATGGCAAAGCAGGTAGGCAAGCCGCTTGTTGACCCGCGAGCGCTAGCGATTACTATCACGTACTCCGCCACCGTTCAATATTGGAGGACCTGGAAGCCTGGGCCAGAACCCGGCGATTTGGTTGTCGATAGCGATATTCGGATCGGTTTGGATAGAGTCATCTACTTTGACGCTCGTCGAGATGACGCAACCGACCAGCTCTTGGAGGAGTACTGGAGAGCGGTCGAACTCCTCCCCGATACTGAACTTGGCTTCGGCTCCGTGCGGGGACGACCGCGGCGCCAAAAGAAAGTCGATGGGTTGATCGCTGTAGATATGCTGGGAGGAGCCTTTGCTGGCCTATTCCAGGTCGCCATTCTAGTTTCGGGTGACGCTGACTTTGTGCCTGTGGTCGATGCCGTACGACGAACGGGCGTCATGGTAGTAGTGGCAAGCACAGCCGATGGCTTGGCGGACGAACTGAGGCGTGAAGCAGATCGCGTTTGGATACTCGACCCGGCCGGGAGAAATCGAGCGCTTTTTCCTCCTCTCTTGAAGGATGGCACCAATGCCTGGTACGAAAGGGATAACGGGAAGTTTGAGGTGTCTCAGCTCACCTAACTCTGCCCGGGAGAGGGGTGCCGAGGTGACAGGAATCTCAGTCCGGATGGCGGCGCTGGCGCTCTTGGTGCTGGCCAGGTCACTTGTGGCTCAAGAACCTGCGTCGCCCATTGCGCGACAGCAGACGGCAGCGGAGCGGACCGACCAGGCCTACCAAGAGAGCGCCTCCCCCTATGCTCCTTGAGGTGTCCCTGGGCACGACTCCGAGGCGGAGGTCCATTCAGGAGCTGGAGACCAAGCATCTTTGGGTCGCGACGGAGACCAACCGATACATCTGTTAGCAGGTGCAAATCCGCCCGATCGGCAAGGCGCGATTCCGCATCCGGCTGAATCTGTTAGACAATGCGAATGGCGAGCTCGGACCCGGCCTTCCAGCGTCCTGGAGGCATCAAGGGGCAAGAATGCTGAGGTCAGGTCGCCACCGCTTCGCGAGATGGGCATCGGAGGCAAGAATGGGAAAACAGGTAGAGAAACCACCCCGTATCGAAGAGAAGGGAATGTTCATCCCCCGTACCGCACTGGGGCAGCAATTGTGGGAAATTCGCCAGCGCCATATCGCCCAAGGATGCCGCCTCCTCTCATGGGATGAGATCGACGCACGGCTCGGCAATCGACGGGGCCCCCAGGACGCCTCTTGATGGGTCGCCTGCATTCGTCGACAGCGATGTCCTGATCGCATCTGCCACCGAGCGCGGCTTTGTGGAGCGTGAGGTTCTGCCGAGCGTCGCACGGAAGGCACCGGATACCATCGATCTCGAGGGCCTCATCGCCGCGGTAGAGCAGCCGCAGCCCGCCTCGGGATAGTCGGCGCGGAACGCCTTGAGGCGCGAGGTCCGCCGGCCGGAGCCTTGAGGATCTTATGGTGGGTCTCAGAGCCTCGATCTCGGCCCTTTACTCCTCGGTTGGAACGGTCTTCGAGTCCACGCGCGCCGATCGGCGGATCGGCTTTGACTGCGAGCACCGCTCTCGCTTCGCCGCCTTGACGCGCGCCACATGGTCAGGTCAGGCTACGCAGGTCACGCTGGTCGGGCCAGGGCCAAGGGCGGCGCGCGGTGCTTTCTTGCTCTGTGAAGTAGAGATATGATTTAGTTCTTGCCGAGCTGATCATGACCAGCAATGTCAGCCGCACCGTCTTCCCGCTCGCTGCCGCCATCCTGGCGGCGGCGAGCGGTGGCTCGGCTGCATGGGCTGGCACGGGGATCTGGACGCCGGTCGGACCGGGCGTGGGTGACGTGACGGCGATCGTCACCCATGCCGGCTCACCCGGCGTCGTCTGGATCGGCCTGGCGGCAGGTGGGGTGTACGAGAGCATGGACCAGGGGGCCGCCTGGAGCTGGATGGGCCGGCCGCTCGGCGGCTCTGGCGTCAGTGCGCTGGCGGCGGATCCCGGCGCAGCCGCCGGGCTGTGGGCGGCGACACAGGACGGGTTCTTCCACACCACAAACGGAGGCGCCTCCTGGTCGCAGGTCTCCGATGCCTCTTACGCCGCTGCCCTGGGCGGGAACAGCCCGAACGTGATGACGGCGTCAGGCGGAGTCCTTTTCATCGAGGCGAACGATCTCGAGGGAGAGGGCGGCGGCCGTCTGCTGGCGAGCAGCGACGGGGGAGCATCCTGGCTGGTGGCCTATGACGCCGCGCAGGGTCACTGGCTCAGGGCCATGGGCGCCGCCGCGTCCGGTGCCGGCGGCGTCTACATCGCGGTCGTCGGCTCCGAGTTCGAGGCTGTGAAGTTGCTCGAGAGCGTCGATGGGGGACGAAGCTGGACCACCTCCGCCGGCCCCTGGGACCAGTCGAACGGCAGCGGGATCTCACAGATCGCCGTCAGCCCGAGCGCCGTCTACGTTGCCACCGACGAGGACACTCTGCTGCGCAGCACCGACGGTGGAGCCACCTGGGAGACGGTGCTGGGCGGCGGCGGCGAGCTGTCCTACGTGGTCGCCCTGACGGCCGATCCGCGGGCGCCTCACACGCTCTGGGTGGCCGATGAGGGGAATGATCTGTGGATCACGCGTGACGACGGCGCCACCTGGCGGCGGCGCCAGCTGCCGGACCCTCCTCCGTATACGGCCTCGCTGCTGGCCGTCGATCCCGAGGCGCACGCGCTCTACATCGCTTACGCCTCGCTTCCCGGTTATGGCGGTACTCCCGGCTCGCTCTGGCGCAGCCGCGACGGCGGCGCCTCCTGGCAGGCCATGCTGTTGACGCCGCTGGATTTCACGCCGCCGGCGCGGGTCTCCTGGAGGGCTGGTGATCAAGGGCAGATGGCGATGAGCGTCGGCGGCCAGGCCTATCTCTCGGCGAACGGCGGCCGGACCTGGAGCTGGTTGCCGGTGCCCTTCGACGTGAGAGACCTCGACCTCGATCCGAGCGATCCGAACCGGCTGATCGCAGCCAGCGACTATGCCGTGGCGCTCAGCAAAGACGGCGGCCGCACCTGGTCGTACGCTGCCTATACTGAGTACCTCGAGACCCTGGTGCGCGCGGATCGGCGGACGCTCTTCGCCAGCGGTTGCGGCATCCAGCGCAGCGCCGACCGAGGGAAGACGTGGCGGATTGTCTTGCCGTGCCGATGGCGTGATGCCAAGACCCTACGATACGTCCAGAAGATCGAGATCGACGCCGTTCACCCCGAGAGTGTCTATGCCCTGACCTTCCTGGTGGTGGAGGGGTTCCTGATTCCCACTCATGGAGTGCTCGCCGGCCGGCCGTCGATCCTGTGGCGGAGTGACGACGGCGGAGTCACCTGGAAGAAGGCGGCCGAGGGCCTTCGCGCCTTCGCCCTCGACCCGGCCGGCTCGCGCCTATACGCCATCAGGGAATCGACCCTGCTCAGGAGCGACGACGGCGGCGCGCACTGGCAGACTGTGGCGGCGGCGCCACCCGGCCTCAACGAGCTGTTGGCGGATCCGACCGGCCCGGCGGCGTTCTTCGCCACCGACGGCGACGGGATGCTCCGCAGCCGCGACGGCGGGAGCACCTGGCAACGTTTCAATCGCTCCGCCGTGCCCAAGTCGTACCAGTACGGAAGCATCTTCTCCCTGGTGCTGAGCCCGGAAGATCCGCATGACCTGTACGCCATCTGCGACGGTGCGATCCTGCACTTCGCCTTCCCTCAGGCGCCGTAGCTCGCCAATCCGTCACCGCCTCGACCGGCCACGGGCCCGTCGCTTCAAGGCCAGGCTCTCAGCGCGCTCCTCGCGGGCATGGCCCTTCAGGACCTCGGTTTCCGTCTCTATTCTTGGGCGCGTGCGGCGGTTGACGACGTCTCGCGCCGGGTCATGATAGGGCTCGTGGAGGCAAACGAATGAGTGGCCGCATCCTGTTGACGTTTGCCCTGGTCGCCTGCCTCGCGGGACGCGCGGAAAGCGCGCCCGCGGCGGCTTTCTCGTCGCCGGCCCGGAGATGCCAGGTGGAGGTCGTGCACCCCGAGCGGGGCGAGCGCGGCGCCCGCTTCATTGCCTGGCTGAACGCACATCCGCAACAGGCCCCGGACTCGCGGCCGACAGACGAGAGGGTGCTCATCGCCGACGTCGACAACGATGGCCAGGACGAGTATGTCGTCATCACCTGGGAAGGGTCCGGAGGATTCCTCGGGCTCTGGGTCTACCGGCCGTCAGGCGATGGCTGGACGCCGATGGAGGTGCCGAAGGAGCTCCACTACGCCACGCATGAGTTCGTCGATCCGCTGTCGAACGAGCCGACGGGGCTGGTGCGCTTCTGCGGCAGCACCTATGTGGTGCTGGCAGGCGGCGACGGCCCCAATCCATGGCGCGAGGCTTATCTCTGGCAGGGAGGCACGGCGCGGCGGGTATGCGACGCTGCATGGCTCGAGGAGCAGCGGCGCTTCTTTCAGGAGCTCTTCGACCACCAGCTCTTCGACGAAGCTTATGGCTTCCTGAACGGCGCCCAGGCTTCGTGCCAGCCGCCGCCCGACCCTCAGCTCTGGCTGTGGATGGAGAGCGACCTGGCGCTCGCCGCCCACCGCGTGGGAATCAACCGTTCGTGCCTCGCGCACGTCGCCACGGCGCAGCGGAGCGCCGCTGCGGCGAATGCCAGCCCTGCCTTGCAGAAGGCTCTCGCCACCAACGGCAGGCTCTGCTCCGGGGCCGCCGCGCGCTCTGTCGTCCGCTACGATTTCTCGTGGCTGCGCGCCCTTGCCAAGGATGCCGGCCGGCAATACGTTGTCGATCGGTCCTTCAACGTGCTGCTGTCGGCGGCCGTGCCGGACGTCGAGCTCGAAGACGGCGAGCTCTTTCGCGACGCGCTGAAGGTGCGCATGTCGGTGCCCCAAGGCATCGAGCTTCGCGGCGACCGTTACTTCGTCATGGCCGGCTGCATGGCGCACAACTGCGGCGCCAAGGGCTACATCTGGGTGGACCTCCAGGAGCAGCGCAGCATCGTCGCGGTCGACGCGGTCGCTTACGGCCCTGCCGCCGCCGACAAGTCTGGGCTCAAGCACGTGGTCGCCCTCGGGTCCAACACCATCGAGGCTTCAGACGTGCCGCGCCAGTTCTGGCAGCAACTCGGAGACCGGCTGCCCGCTTCGCCGATCCGCTACGCCGGCCCGCGCGGCACCTGGCAGGAGATCGAGGTCCCTCGCCTCAGGTAGCCAACCCCCGAATACCGGCCCGCCGCGCATTTCCCCCTCGCGCCAGCTGTTCTATGTATGAATATGCGCGACGCTGGCTGGGCACGAGTGCCGGGTACCGCTTATTGGTGGCGCAGCGCGGCGAAGTCGTTCCGGTGCGGCGTCTCCGCGGCCAGGGCTGCTTCCAGGCCGGCGTCGTGTTTGTACATGTCGTCGCGAAGCTCGAGGGTGCCGTCCGGGTCGACCCAGGCGGTCTGATAGACGATGTGGACCGGCAGCGGTCGCGCCAGCGGGATGGTGACGGTTCGACCGGACTCGACCGCATCGGCGATCGCCTCCGATGTCCACTTCGGATCGCCGGTCAACAGCACCCGCGCCAGCTCGGCGGGCTTTTCCAGGCGGATGCAGCCGTGACTGAAATCGCGCTCGGAACGTGCGAAGAGCCGGCCGGTCGGCGTGTCGTGGAGGTAGATGTTGAAACGGTCGTTGACGACGAACTTGTACCGCCCCAGCGCATTGTCCGGCCCCGCCGGCTGCAGCAGCCGCAAGGACGAGCCGGTCTTGCCGAGCTGACGGACCTCCGCGGCGCCGAGGGTCGCCGGATCGATCGCGGCCGCGGCGTCGTCCCGGCGCTTGATCGCGAGTCCCTTGCGCGACAGGTAATCGGGGTCGCGCAGCATCTGCGGCACGATCTCGTTCGCCACGATGGAGTCGGGGATGTGCCAGGTGGGATTGAGCACGATCTGGGTCAACGGTTCGCTGAAGATGGGTGTCGCCAAGTGCGCTTTGCCCACGATGACGCGCATGGTCAGGACGACCTCGCGGCCGTCGACGACGTTCAGGCGGAAGTCCGGCAGGTTGACCAGGACGTAGCGGCTACCGAGATCACTCCCCATCCAGCGCCAGCGTTCCATGTTGAGCTCGATCTGGCGGATGCGGCGCTCGATCGGGACCTCGAGGGCGGCGAGAGTCGCCGCGTCGACGGACGCCGAGAGGTCCAGGCCGTGCCTGGCCTGGAAGCGGGACAGCGCCTCGGCGAGCACCGCGTCGAAGTGCTCCGGAGCCACGAGCAGGGTTCCGGCCGGCAGGTCGCCGGACGCGGCGAGGCGCGACGCCAGGGCCGCCACCCGCGGCCCGCTGTCGCCCAGGCGCAGGCGCGGACCTGGTGGAATCGGTGGCCAGCCGCCCTTCGCGGCGAGGTCTCGATAGCTGGCCAGGGCTTGGCGCAGACGCGCGTAGCCGTCCGCCCGTGGCGCCAGGCCGGATAAGACTCCGGCGACGTCGCCGCCCGCGCCGAGCGCGCGTTCCAGCGCCGCCACGAGATCGACCTGCGGCCGCGGGGTATGCGAGCCGAGGTGCGCCCTATCGGATGGCTGCAGGCGCCCAAGCGAGATGTCGGCGGCCGCGACCAGAAAGGTGTGCGTGAGGCCGATGTCCAGATCCACGAGGTCCGCCACCCGCCGCTCGAGTGTGGGCGCCGTGCCGCCGGGAGAGCCCGCGGTCCCGGGTGGGGTGACGACGTCAGGAGGGGAGGCCCCACCCGGAGGTTCCGCGGCGCCGGAGGCGGCCGCACGCACCGCCGCCAGCAAGCTCTCCAGCTCTTGCCGGGGGTAGAGCCGCGGGTCCAGGCCCTCGGCCGCCAGTCCGTCGAGGGCGCCGAGCAGGTGCTCCGCCGCGGGCTGCACCTCCCCGGCAGCCGACCAGGCCGGCCGATCGCCCCGCCGGCGATAGAAGGCGCGAAGCGCGTTCCAGGCCTGGACGCGCTGCAACTGGCCGCGCAACGCCGGCGGCATGCGTTCCGCCGCCCCCTCGACCGTCGCCTGCAGAGCCGTGGCGACGGCGGCTGGCAACGACTCGTCCGGTCCCGACGGACTCTCGCCGTAGGCGAGCGCCACCGCCAGACCGGACTCGTCCGGTCCCGACGGACCCTCGCCGCAGGCGAGCGCCATCGCCAGACCGCAGGCCGCCATCGTTACCACTCCTCGCATCTTCGACACCCCGGATTCGCGTATGTGCCTCGACGATTCGACAGGCTCTGGCGTGAGGCTTGCCATGCCGCAGTGGCTACTGCCAGAGCCCTGCCCTTCGTACGCAACCATGTTGCAGGTCTTGTGCCGCCGCGGAAGGCGGCGCACCGCGGCGCAGAGTCCTCTCGACTCCAGCTGGTCCAGAGGCTAGAATAGCCATATGAGAACAGCTACTCTGACTGAAACCAAGAACAATCTCAGCGCCCTCATCGATCTCGTGCGGAATGGCGAGACGATCGTGATCTTGGACCGCGGGCGCCCGGTGGCGCGCATCGTCTCGGCAGTGTCGGGAGACGTCGATGTGGATGGTCGCCTGGCACGGCTCGAGCGGCAAGGGGCTCTCCGGCGTGCCACGGCTGCGCCGTCGCGCGAGCTCTTTGCAAGTCGCCCGAAGGTCAAGGCGGGCGTCAGCCTCTTGCAGGCGCTCCTCGCGGAGCGGAGCGAGGCGAGGTGAAGTTCTGGGATTCGTCGGCACTGGTGCCGCTGCTGATTCCAGAAGCCTCCACCGCGGAGCTCGAGGATCTCTACACCGGCGATGGCGGCGTGTTCGCTTGGTGGGGCGCAGTGGTGGAATGCGCATCGGCGATCGCTCGTCTCGAAAGGCAGGGAGCGGTCGAGACCGATGTCGCAAGCGGGCTCTTTCAGCAGCTCGACCTGATGGTGCTCACCTGGCAGCAAATCCCGCCGATCGAGGCGGTGCGCGAGATGGCCAGACGCTTCCTCAGGAATTATGACTTGCGCACTGCTGACGCGCTCCAGCTGGCCGCTGCCTACGTGGCATCCGAGAATCGGCCACGAACGCTGTCGTTCGTCTGCCTCGATAACCGCCTCGGCGAAGCGGCGCAGCGGGAAGGCTTCGACGTGATCGGCAGCGCCCAGCTCCAGAGTCGCCCACCGGCAGGACCTGCGTGAACCGGTGAGCCCAGCACAAAGCCGAGGTTCGGCGGTTGGGAGCTCCGGCGCTGCCGCCGAGTGCGCACCGCGTCACGGCAGCGGCTGGCCGGGAACGAGGCGTCTCAGGAAGGCGTCGCACGGCACGCACCGGATGCCGTCGATCTCGAGGGACTCGTCGCCGCGGTAGAGCAGCCGCAGCCCGGCCTCGGGATAGTCCGCGCGGAAGGCCTTCAGGCCGCGCAGGTCCGCTTGACGAACGCTGGCGGAGTGCTTGACCTCGAGGGCCCAGAACCCTTGCTGTCCGTAGACGACGAAGTCGACCTCGGCGCCTGCCTTGGTCCGCCAGAAGCTCAACGCGTAGTCCTCTCCCGAGTAGTCGATCCAGGCGCGCAGGTGCTGCGCTACCAGGCCCTCGAGCGCGGCGCCCGCGATCTCTTCGGGCCGGTCGAGGGGGCCGGCCGGGCGCAGTGCTCTGAACACGCCGGCGTCGAACCAGAAGAACTTCGGGTGCGCGGAGAGGCTGCGCTGCGCCCGCTTGGCGAAGACGGGGACCTGAAAAGCCAGGAGCAGGTCGCCGAGGATCGCGAGATAGCCCTCGACCGTCTTGCGGCTGACCTGGCATTCTCGCGCCACCTCCGAGACGTTGAGCACCGCGCCGTGGGAGAAGCTGACCGCTTCGAGGAACCGTGCAAAACCCTCGAACCGCCGGACCAGGCCCTCCAACTGAACCTCTTCCTTGAGGTACAGGCCGACGTAGGCCTTGAGGACGTCCTCGGGCTCCGGGGAGCTCCACACCAGCGGCACGAGTCCCCGGGTAAGCGCCGAGCCGAGGTCGAACCGGTCGCCCAGCTCGGCTGCCATGAAGGGGTGAAGTGACCGGAGGACGGCCCGCCCGGCGAGCAGGTCCACTCCTTCCCGCCTGAGCTTGCGCGCACTGGAGCCGGTGAGCACGAATTGCGGTCCGGCCCGCCGCTCTATGAGGTCATGGACGACGTCGAGGAGAGTAGGCACCTTCTGGATCTCGTCGATGACCACGGTGGCCGCCTGCGGATTCCCGGCCACCAGCTCGCGCAGTCGCTCCGGGCGCGCCGCGAGCTGCCGCTGGGTCTCCGGCCGCAGGAGATCGACCCACAACGCTTCAGGGTAGGCCCCTCGGAGCCAGGTCGACTTGCCGGTGCCGCGCGGGCCGAAGAGGAAGAAATGCGTCGCGGGCGAGCGGAAGAATCGCTCCACCGTCGCCATATTTGCTTCCTTTTTGGCGGTAGACATGCCAGATTGTAGGCCGATTCAATCCGCAATACCAGTCTTCCTGCCGCTGAGTCTCCTCCCGCTTGACTAGATCATTGGGGCACGTCAGCTTCTGTCCGCCAATCGCCCATCGCGAGATCTGACGCATCAGCGACGAAGTGTGACGCCAACTTCGAGAGCCGCGCCGCCGCATCCTCCGGGCTTCTTGGCAGAATGAATCGTCGGAACGCGGCGATCAGCTCGTTCGCGTCCATCGTGCTCGAGGCGCTGGGCGTCTGCGGAGTGCTCGACGGACCTGATGGGGCGACGGGGGCCGCCGTGCACGGGAGCGCTCGATGGCCGGCAGGGAAGCCCGCGGCGAAGCAGGGGGACGGATGGTGGCGTTCCTGCGCCGCGCGGCGGCGCGGGCGTTGCGCGTCGATCCCGCCCGGCTGCGGCCGGACCGCTCGCTGAGCGCGCTGGGGCTCGACTCGCTGGCCGCGGCGGAGCTGGCGGATGCGATCGAGTCGGGCCTCGGCGTCGAGGTGGCGCTCGCCGACCTGCTCGAGGGGCCGACGCTGGCGGAGCTGGCCGCTCGGCTCGCAGCGGCTGCCCCGCGAAAGATCTCCGACGGTCCCGCGCCCCGGGGCGCCCGCGCTTCCTCCGGTCCACTGTCGCATGGCCAGCGCGCCCTCTGGCTGCTCGACCGGCTGGTGCCCGGCGGCAACCCGGCCTATGTCCTCGCGGGGGCGGCGCGCGTCCGCGGCGAGCTCGCGGGCCCCCGGCTCCACGCGGCGCTGCGGGTCCTGGTCGAGCGCCATCCCGCGCTGCGCATGCACTGCGAGCCGGACGGCGAGGGGGCGATCGCGGTGGTCGGGGAGGCGCCTGACTTCGGCTTCGTCGAAGAGGATGCCGCCGGCTGGACCGACGAGGGGCTCCGGGAACGGCTGATCGAGGAGGCGCACCGGCCCTTCGATCTCGAGCGCGGACCGCTGCTGCGGGTGGCGTTGTGGCATCTCGGCGCCGGCGAGCACCTCGTGGCGCTGGCCGTGCACCACGTCGCCGCCAACTTCTGGTCGCTGGGGGTGCTGCTCGGCGAGCTGGGAGCTCTCCTGCGGGGCGATCCGCTGCCGCCGCTCGCCGGCTCGTACGCCGAGCTCGTGCGCCGCCAGGAGAAGCTGCTGGCGGCGCCCGAGGGGGAGCGCCTGGAGGCCTGGTGGCGGTCCTCGATGGCCGCCGGTGCGCCACCCCTCGAGTTGCCCACCGACCGCCCGCGGCCGCTGCTGCAGACCTTCCGCGGCGGCTCGCGGTCGGGGCGCTTGTCACCCGCCCTGGCGGATCGGCTCTACGCGCTCGGAGGCCAGGCCGGCACCACCCCGTTCATGACCCTGCTGGCCGCTTTCCTGGCGCTGCTTCACCGGATCAGCGGCCAGGAGGAGCTGCGCGTCGGGACCCCCGTCGCCGGCAGGAGATCGGCGGCGATGGCCGGCGTGGTCGGTTACTTCGTCAACCCAGTCGTGGTGCGCTGCGGGCTGGCCGGCGCCCCCGGCTTCGGCGAGCTGCTCGGCCGCGTGCGGGAGGCGGCGATCGCGGCCTTCGCCCACCAGGATTACCCTTTCGCGCTGCTCGCCGAGCGCCTGGGCGGCGAACGCGACCCCAGCCGTTCGCCGATCTTCCAGGCGATGTTCGTCTTCTACCAGGAGCGGCGGAGCGCGGAGCGCGGCCTGGGCGGCTTCGCGCTCGGCGAGAGCGGCGCCCGGCTCGAGCTCGGCGGCGGCCTCACCCTGGAATCGGTGCGATTGCCGCGCCGCGCCGCACAGTTCGACCTGACGCTGATGCTGGCGGAGAGCGGTGACAGCGGCGCGAGCGGCGAGGGCAGGGCGAGCGGCGAGGGCGAGAGGGGCGGCGACGGGCTCGCGGCCTCGCTGGTCTACAACAGCGACCTGTTCGACGGCGCCACCGCCGAGCGGATGCTCGGCCAGCTGCATACCCTGGCCGCCGCCGCGGTCGCCGATCCCACGTGCCCGATCGGGGAGCTGCCCTGGCTCAGCGGCGGCGAGCGGCAGCAGCTGCTGGAGTGGAACGACACCGCGGCGGCATGGCCGTCGCAGCAGAGCTGTTGCCTGCACCAGCTGATCGAAGTGCAGGCGCTGCGCAGCCCCGGGGCGGTGGCGCTGGTGGTGGAGGAGACCGGCGAGCGCCTCACCTACCGCCGGCTGAACGCGCGGGCCAACCGGGTGGCGCGAAGGCTGCGGGAGGTCGGCGTCGGACCCGAGACGGTGGTGGCGATCTGCGTCGAGCGCTCCGCCGCCATGGTGGTCGGCCTGCTGGCCATCCTCAAGGCCGGCGGCGCCTACCTGCCGCTCGACCCGAACGATCCCGTGGACCGCCTGCGATTCATGCTGCAGGACGCCGGCGCGCCGGTGCTGCTGGCGCCGCGCGGGTTGGCGCTGCGGTGCGGCGAGCGCGAGCACGGCGCCCGCGTCCTCTTGCTCGACGCCTCGGCGAGCGAGCGGCGCGCGCCGGGGCGGCGGCGCTCGGGGCGGAACCTGCGCAACCTGTCGCGGCCGGACAACCTCGCCTACGTGATCTATACCTCCGGTTCGACCGGCGCGCCGAAAGGGACGATGAACACCCACCGGGGCATCGTCAACCGGCTGCTCTGGATGCAGGAGCAGTACCGCCTGGCGGCCGACGACCGGGTGCTGCAGAAGACCCCGTACACTTTCGACGTCTCGGTGTGGGAGCTGTTCTGGCCGCTGCTCGTCGGCGGGCGCCTAGTCATGGCCCGGCCCGGGGGGCACCGCGACAGCGCCTACCTGCTGCGCACCATCGCCGAACAGGGGATCACCACCCTCCATTTCGTGCCGTCGATGCTGCGCGCCTTCCTGGACGACGCGGGTCAGCGCCCGCTCTCAGAGCCGCCGCCGCCGCACCGGCTGCGGCGCGTCTTCGCCAGCGGCGAGGCACTGTCCTACGAGCTGCAACAGCAGTTCCACGCCGTGCTGGCCGGCGCCTGGACGAGGAGCTGCGGCGAGGGTTCGTCGCATGAGGCTTCGTCGCGCGAAGCTATATCGCGAGAGGCTTCGTCGCGGGACGCCGGCACGTCCCGCTCGCCGGCGGCGCTCCTGCACAACCTGTACGGACCGACGGAGGCCGCGGTCGATGTCACCTGGTGGGCGTGCGATCCGGCGCGGCCGCGGGTGGTACCCATCGGCCGGCCGGTCGCCAACACCTGCGTGCACCTCCTCGACCGCCGCGGCCGCGAGGTGCCAGTCGGGGTGCCGGGAGAGCTGTGCATCGGCGGCGTCCAGCTGGCGCGGGGCTACCTCGGGCGGCCCGGCCTCACCGCCGCCAGCTTCGTGCCCGACCCCTTCGCCGGCGCGTCTCGGGGCGGCGCGAACGACGGCGGCGCCGGCACGCTGGGCGCGCGCCTGTATCGCACCGGCGACCTGGCGCGCTGGCTGCCGGACGGCGTGATCGAGTACCTGGGACGCGGCGACGGCCAGGTGAAGATCCGCGGCTGCCGGGTCGAGCTCGGTGAGATCGAGGCGGCGCTGGCGGCGCATCCCGCGGTGCAAGCGGCGGCAGTGACGGTGCGATCGCCGACGGTGCGGTCGGCGACGGCGCCCGTCGCCGCCGCCGCGTCCGCAGGGGGCGTCGACGGCACGCTCGAAGACCTCCGGCTGGCGGCCTACGTGGTGCTGCGCGGCGAGC
>DATNKH010000512.1:0-8604 GCA_035603475.1 Thermoanaerobaculia bacterium | reverse complement strand
GCTGCAGGGGCGGGCCGCCGTTAGGAAAGCCCGCGAAGCTCAGCCCCGTGTCCTTCTCCTCCCAGGTCGCTCCCCCGTCGGTGCTGCGCAGCAGGACACCGTCGAGATTGTCGAACGCGAAGACGGTGGCCGGGTTCCCCGGATCGACGGCCACCGTCGCGAAGCTCCGCCCTGCTGCCGTCAGCTTCGTCCAGGTCGCGCCGGTATCGACGCTCTTCCACACGAACGAGTACCCGCCGGCGTACATCGTCGCCGGCGATTGCGGATCGATCGCCAGCGCCGAGCTGGCGATGAAGGCGTCGCTCCCTGGCAGCTGGGGCAGCAGGCTCCAGCTCGCCGCGGCGTCGACGCTCCTGACCAGCCCGAACTCGCCGATCGCGTACACCGTGCCGGCGCTCTGCGGATCGGCAACCACCCCGGTCACGTAGCCCACCAGCCCGCGGCTCTTCCTCACCCAGGTGGCGCCGCCGTCCGCGGAGCGGAACAGGCCGGCGAAGCTGGTCGCATAGAGCAATCCTGGCTGCGCGGGCGAGGCGGCGAGCGTATCGATCGAGCCGCCATCGGGCCCGAGCGGCGTCCAGAAGTTGACGCCGGCGTGGGCCGGCCACGCCGCCATGGCGGCCGCGGCCGCTGCGGCCGCCGCGCAGGCAAGCGCCTGGGCAAGCCCGCCGGCAGGCCGTCGAGCGGGACGCGGCAAGCTGTCGATGGCGTGGCGCATGGGTCGTCCTCCGCTAGACATAGAATATCTAGGCTTAGTTTAGACCTCCCCTGCCCCCTTGTCAAGGACCGCCACGCCTCCACCTCTATGCTGAACGAGAAGGCGAGCGACGTGATCGGCGGCGCCGCCAAGAGGTAAGCTGCGCACCGGTGATGTCCTCGCTCACGAACGGCCGGTGTCATTTGGCGCCACGCCCGGGTCTAAGACTTCATGGGGGGCGCACATGCCCAATGACCGCCAGGCCCCACTGCCCGCTGGTGCGGACCCCGGCGGGAAGCTCATGAAACTCGTCCCGCTGTTCGCCGTTGGTTTGCTGTCATGCCTTCAGGCGCACGAGGACGTGCCACCAGGCCCGACGGGTCGCGATTTGCCGGCGTTGGTGGCAGGACCACTGACCGAGGTCAACCACTGGTCCGATGTGCCGGCCAGGGTGCGGGAAGTGCTCGAAGGGCGGTGGCGGGCCGCGCCCGCCGCTCCGCCGACGAGCCGAGAGGAGGCGATTGCGGACCCGGGTGAAGACTTCCAGGAAGGCGACGCCGTGATGGATCTTGGGCTGCCCATCCGACGGCTCGTGCTTGCCGCGAAGGCACCGGGAGCTTGGCTCGTCTGCTACGAGCAAGGCGGTGAAGGTCTGAGCTTTCACCTCGTGTCGGTGCCCTTCGAGACAGGGAATGTGCGCGGGAAACCGCACTGGTTCTGGTTCAAGCCGCCGTACCCCAAGGATCTACGGTCTCTGCAGGCCGCTGTCCGCGAGCATCGTTACTCTCGGGCTGACTAGTGCTCTTCCAACTTGAAGCGCCAAATTGGCGCATGTCAGGTGCCCAGCTGCGGCCCCCACTCGTCGCAGCAGACGACCGTGCGCAAGGCGGCTTTTCGGCGACGGGCTCGCGGGAGCATCTCATCCCTGTCCCCGACGGGATCGCGATGGCGCAGTATGGAGAGGGGCCCGTGGTGGAACGCACTGATCACCGCCACGCAAGGCCCCCGGAAAGGGACCATGGCTGACTCCGAAATCGCCCCAAACCCGAGGCGGTCCGAGCTCGCTACGATCGTGAGCGTGATCGGCTGCCTGCTGGCGGCCATCGCCGTCATAGGGCTCGTTGTGATGGCCACGAAGGTCGCGCGCCTCAACGACGAACTCGCCTCCCGCGGGAGGCAGCTGGAAGCCACCAAGTCAGAGCTCGCTCGGCTGACCTTTCGTCTCGCGCAAACCGAGAAACAGGCAACGCTCCTCACCGAGGCCGCCCGCCCCCGCTCGATATCGCCAGCGCAAGAAGCGGCGATCGCTCGCCTCCTCACCGCCTTTGCGGGCCAGAACGTTGAGGTGGAGGCCTTGGGCCCAAACTACGAAACCGCGACCTTTGCCGAGCAGGTGACAGCAACGCTGTGCGCGGCCGGCATCGCTGCGCACACCAGCCGGGTGATCGGTCCGTCGGCGCTCGGTATTGCGGTCATGGTGCGCAATGCCAAGGCGCCGCCCGCCGTTGCCAGGGGGATCCAGAGCGCCTTTTCCTCGGCGGGGATCAAGATGGACGTCAGCGTTGACCCGGGTCTCGATTCGGGGACCTGCATCATCGTGGTTGGCGCGAAGCCGACCCTGTAGTCAGGGGCGCCCCGGGGCCATGTCAGGTGCACAAGTGCGACTGGCTTGCCGGCTACTGCTACGGGCCCCGCTACCTCACGGACATGCTCCCGGCGCTGGCCTGGATCCTGGCGCCGGCGCTGCCGGGGATCGCGGGACGCCGGCGCCTCGCCCTCTGGGCACTGATCGGCTGGAGCATCGCGGTGCAGGCGATCGGCGCTTTCCGCTATCCGTGCGGGCACAGCGACGAGGTGCTCTACAGCGCCGCCGCGGCGCCCTGGCACCCGGGCAATGCACAATTCCTCCTGGAGCTGTGAGGCGCGTGCCGCATCCAGGGCGGCGGCCGGCGGCGAGGCCCCCTACCCCACCCCGGCGAGGTGCATGAGCGGCTTCAGCCAGCCGTTGAGCAGCTGGCCGGCGGCCGGGACCTGGGTGCCGATGAGACCGAGCAGCGGCACGACGCCGAAGGTGAGCACGCTGGTGACGAAGTGCCAGTCGAACGTCACCTCGCCCGGCCGGTTGCCGGCGATCAGGCTGAGGACCGTGTCGCGGTTCATCGCCACGAACACCGAGATGGCGACGACGATCTCGGCGGCGACCAGGGCCAGCAGGCCGAACGAGACCGCCCCCTTCGGCTCGAAGGTGTAGGCGCTCGCGGCGATCAGCACCAGCAGCGCCGGCGCGAGCGCGGACATCAGCGAGTTGCGGAGCTGGGCGAAGACGTAGCGCAGGTAGGCCGCCACCCGGATGGCGAAGAAGTCCTCGACGCGGTTGTTGCCGCGCAGCTGGGCGAGCTGGCCGCCGACGTCGGCGATGAGGCTCGCGAGCTCCTCCCGGCTGCTGATCTCCCGAGTGATGTCGCCGCGGGTGTCCGCGTCGAAGGCCAGCCCGAGGACGCGGTCCAGGCTCTCCCGCTGGGCGTCGGTCAGCGTCAGCAGGCGGCGCTTCGCCAGCTGCTTGATCTTGACCAGCGACAGGATCAGGGTCTCGAACGGCGGGATCGGCCAGCTGAAAGCTTGCATCGGCTTCCAGTGCAGCTCGCCCGAGAGCTGCCCCAGGCGGGCCGCGATCGGCGTCGATTCGATGCGCACCAGGAGCTTGCGCAGCGTCCGCCAGACGCGCACGAAGCGATAGCACGAGATCGCCGACAACATGACCGGGAGCGTCCAGAGGACGAGCATCAGGCGGCCGACCTCGCGGGGCTCGGCGGCCGGCTGCATGGGATGCCAGACCAGGAAGAGCGGCGCCACGGCCAGGACCGCGAGCGCCAGCCAGCGCCACCAGCTGCGGGCGACGCCGGCGGCCAGCAGCCAGCGGATCATCCCCAGCAGGCGTGAGCAGCCGGTGAAGGCTGGGCTCGAAGGCGTCCTGCACGGGCCAGTCGATCTGCTGCCAGGCGGTGAGCCGGCGGCGCTTCAGCTCGAGCAGCACCCAGAGGAACGACGCGCCGACCAGCCAGGCGAGAGACACCAGGGGCGACAGGCCGCTCGCGAAGGCGCGGACCCGCTGATCGAAGTCCACGCCGCGGAGCAGCCAGCGGTGGCAGATCAACCAGGCGAGCACGGCCGGCGCCGCCGCTCCGGCCAGCGACGTGGCGGCGGCCGGCAGCACCAGCCACCACCGGGTCGCGCTCCCCGCGTCCGGCAACCAGCGACGCCAGCCCGCGACGCTCTCCCGCGCAGGGCCCGGCGTGCCGCCCGCCGCGCGCCGGCCGACGAGGGCGGCGCACACGGCGCCGACCAGCAGGACGTAGGTGCCGAGCAACGCGAGGAAGCCGACTCCCTGCCGCAAGTCGAGCGCGAGATCCAGCAGCGGTGCGTAGAGCCGGTTCCAGAGCGCCAGGCCAGAGAGCACCAGGAGCACGGCGGCGGCCAGCGCCAGGACCGCCAGGCCCGCCGCCAGCAGCACCCGCGTGCCCCGCTCGGCGCGGGCGCCGCTCGGCGGCGCCGGCAGCAGCGCCGCCCTGTACAGCCACCAGCCGCCGGCGCAGAGGGCGACGGCGAAGCAGAGCAGGTCGAGGTCCGCCTTGGCGCTGGAGCTCGCGACCGCCAGGGGCTGCGCCGGGTCGGTCGTCTCCGCCTGCTCCGATCGGACCAGCTCCTCGAAGGCCACGACCCGCTCCGGCTCGTCCTCGGCACCCTCGCCGGGATCGGGGGCGGCGGTCACGCCACGGACCGGCCAGAGCGCGTCGTTGCCGACCACCGAGATCCAGACCGGGCCGGTGTCGGTGTGCGCGAACGGATCGAGAGCGGCGGCGCCGAGCAGCTCGACGGTAGCCTGGTAGATCCCGTTCTCGAAGGAGCTGGTGAAGTGCCAGGGCGAGTCTCCCTGGGCCGCGGCGCCCTGGCCCCAGGACTTCCCGGTGGTGAACAGGGGCGAGCTCGAGATGACGGTCATGCCATTCAGCGCCGAGTGCACCTGCGGATGCAGGAAGAGCTGGTCGGCGTCGAGGGCGAAGAGGGTGACGTTGCGGGCCTGGCCGCGGAGGCGGTCGGCGAGGAACAGCGTGTCGCGGATGTCGGTGGCCACGACGCCGACGTAGCGGACTCCGTCGCGGGCGATGGCATCGACGAGGCTGGCGATGGCGAGCTCGTTATCGGGCGCGGTCAGCGGGCTGAACTCGGGGACCAGGTCCACGCCCAGCCGCCGGTCGGACAGCTCGAGCTGCAGATCGGAGCGGGCAGGCTGCGCGGCGATCTGGGAGGGATCGGGCTGCGCCTTGTCCAGGCCGGCCGCGGCGCGGGCGGTGCGGATGGAGGAGATGTGGCTCGGGAAGCTCAAGACCGCGACGCCCGCCGGCATCGGCGCGGCCTGGCACTCCGCGCCCCCCTCGGCGGCGGCGCCGGGGGAGGTGTCGCGCCGCGGCGTGTCGCGGGTATCGCCGCCAGGGAAGCCCTTGGCGTCTTTCTTCCGGGCGGCCTCTCGAGAGGGGGCCTCGCGCTGCCGGATGCTCTGTCCGAAGGCGGTGTCGAGCTCGGTGATCAGCAGCACTCGGTGCAGGTCCCAGCCCAGCCGCCGGTGGAGCTCGTCGAAGGCCGTCTCGAGCAGCACGTCGAGCGGCACGACGGCGCGGTAGAAAGTGACCGCCGCGGGCGCGGCGAGCCGCAGCGTCTTCTCCAGGCACGGCGCCGTGGCGGAGCCCGTCACGATCTCGAACGGCGCCGACGCCTTGTCCGGATGCTCCGCCAGCCAGGCCTGCAGGCCGATCCGCAGCGAGACCGCCGAGCCGGAGTAGGTGGGTCCCAGGATCCTGAGCGGCCCCTGATCGGCGCCGCTCGACAGGTCGCCGATGAGCCGCAGCGCCTCGGCGAAGGCGGCCTGGTGGATGCCGGTCTTGGGGGTCTCGCCGACCAGGAACACCCCCATCAGCTGGGGCACCCGCCCCGCCAGGCCGACCTGCCGCCCGAAGCGGCGGAAGAGCAACAGGCCCGGAGACGTCCGGTAGCTCTCCTGCTTGATCGCCTGGGGATCGTTCCACGGGATCCAGCTGCGGTCCTGCAGGTAGCCCGTGCGGCTGCGGTTCGAGTACGCGAACCCCTGCTGGATGGCGTCGATGGCCTGGTCGAAGGCGGCCGGCAGCTGGGAATCGAGCGGGTCGGGCACCAGGGCGATCAGGAACTGCAGCTGGTAGCCCTGGGCCTGCAGAGCGCCGCTCTGCGTCACCACCTGCCTGGTCGCGTCGCGGACGCGCTGGATCGCGCCCTGCCGGTCCAGGTCCTCGACCGGGGGCAAGCCCAGGAACTCGTCGTAGAGGCGCAGCGGCTCACACCAGGGCGGCCGAGCCGCCGCATCGCCCGCCGCGGCATCGCGCTTGGCCGTGCACCCGGCATCGCCGGCGCTTGCTCCCTTGGCGTTGGCCTGCTTGCCGTTCTTGCCCTTCTTCTTGCGGGCACCCGCGGCGTCCGGCCGGATGGAGCGGCTCGGGCTGGCAGGCGCCGCCGCGCCCATCGGCTCCGGCTGCCCCGCCCCGCGGCCGCCGGCTGCGACGCGCTGCTGGACGGAGCGCTGGACGGAGCGCCGGCCGGAGGCGCTGCGCCCCGGGACCAGCCCAGGACGGCCAGGACCCCCACCACCAGCACCGGAACAGTTGGACGATTCGTCATGACGCCGCTCTTTCCTTAATGGCGAATGCACTGATCAGTTCGTTACGCCCGCACCCGGCAGCGCGCCCGGTGGCAGCAGCGTCATTGGTGTCCTTATTTGATATTGTCTCTATATTAATATTTTCCCATCAACGTAACAGTTCTATCGTCGCGGCGCCTGTCCTCCACGGAAGAGAGCACGATCACCGGGCATGCCGTCAGCGGCGCGCCGCGGTGGGCGAGTGAAGGCGCGGCCCTCTTCCCAGTACCGCGCCAATCTCGGCGCGGCCTCGCGAATGTCGACAAGATGTGGCGTTCGTTCGAAAGGATACGTCATGAAGACGCAGATCAGATTGACCCCGATCATCCTCCTCGGGCTGACGGTGATGTGTGCCACGGCCGCCGCGGGCGTGCCTGCCGAGGTCGCCGTCGAGAAGGCGGCGCCTCCCGCGACGTGCGTGCCGCCGCCCAACACCACGATGGTCGCCTGGTACTCCTTCGACACGGTGGCGGGAACCCCGCCACTGACACCCAACCTCGCCACCGGCAACAGCGGCAGGGTGTTCGGCCCCCCGACGGTGGGCACCGGTGAGGTGGGCAATGCGCTCGGCTTCAACGGCACCAACAACTACGTGGAGTCGCCTTCGACGATCGTGACGAACTTCGGCCCCGCCGCTCCTTCCAACTGCACCGGCAGCGGCGGCTACTCGAGCTGCTCGGGCGATTTCTCGATCGACGCCTGGATCCAGGTGTCCCCGGCGGTGGCGTCCAGCCAGACGGTGATCGTCGACAAGCGCAGCGGCTCACCGCCGGCCATCTTCGGTTACGCCTTCTTCCTCAATCCAGGTGGCGGCCTCGAGCTCGGCTTGCAGCTCGCCGACGGCGCCGGATCGGGGTTCTCCAACTACCTGTCGCCGGCGGTGACGCCGCCGCTTGCCGACGGCCACTGGCACCATATCGCCGTGACGGTTCAGAGAAAGTCCGCCACCGGGATCCTCTGGTACCACAACGGCGTCAACTTCGGGGTTCCCGGCAACCCGACCACTCGCCAGGGCTCCCTCGCCAACGCCAGCCCCCTGCGCATCGGCACCCGGACCGCGGCTCCGCCCCTGTCCGGTTTCTTCAAGGGGAGCCTCGACGAGCTGGAGATCTTCAACCGCGTTCTGACGCCGGCCGAAGTGCACGGCATCTTCAGCGCCGGGCCCTCCGGGAAGTGCAAGTAGTCAGCAGTCACCCCACGGCCGCTCGGCAGCGAGTGAGGCGAGGAGCGGGCGGATGCGGCCGCCGCCCGTTCCTCGCGAGCTGCATGACTGCCGCCTGACTCGGGTCGCCAGCGACGAGATAGGATAGACGCGGCCGGCCGCCCGCGGTGAGAGGAGGGCACACCCTTGGAAGCCAGGATCCTCGACGAGCTCCGTGCCATCGTCGGCGCGCCGGGCCTGATCACCGAGCCCGAGCAGCTCAGCACCTACGAGTGCGACGGCCTCACCGTGTTCCGGGTGCTGCCCCTGGCGGTCGTGCTGCCGACCTCGACCGAGGAGGTGCAGGCGATCGTGCGGGTGTGCCATCGCGAGAAGATCCCGTTCGTGGCCCGCGGCTCGGGCACGGGGCTGAGCGGCGGGGCGCTGCCGGCGGCCAACGGCATCGTCATCGGCCTCTCGCGCATGAACCGCATCCTCGAAGTGGACCTGCCCAACCAGCGGGTGGTGGTGGAACCCGGCGTGATGAACCTCGACGTCACCGCGCGGGTGGCGCCGGACGGCTACTTCTACGCGCCCGATCCCTCGTCGCAGCAGGTCTGCTCGATCGGCGGCAACGTCGCGGAGAACTCGGGCGGCGCCCACTGCCTGAAGTACGGCTTCACCACGACGCACGTCATGGGTCTCGAGGTGGTGCTGCCCGACGGCTCGCTGGCGCACTTCGGCGACGCGACCGTGGACCGTCCCGGCTACGACCTGTGCGGCGTCTTCGTCGGCTCGGAAGGCACGCTCGGCATCGCCACCAAGGTCATCCTCCGCATCATGAAGAAGCCGGAGGTCGTCCAGGTGCTGCTGGCGGCCTTCCATTCCACCAACGAAGCCGGCGCGGCGGTGAGCGCCATCATCGCCGCCGGGATGCTGCCGGCGGCCATCGAGATGATGGACAACCTGGCGATCCAGGCCGCCGAGGCGGCGGTGCACGCCAACTATCCCGATTGCGGCGGACTGCTGCTGGTCGAGCTC
>DATNKH010000511.1:0-6747 GCA_035603475.1 Thermoanaerobaculia bacterium | reverse complement strand
CCGAAGAAGACCTGGACCAGGGCGGCGGCCACGATCGCCCCGCCCAGCCAGCGGCGGCGGTATCGCCGGCGCCCGGCCGCGGCGCCCGCCAGCAGGCAGGCGGCGGTGGCCGCCCAGGTGAGGGCGGCGGCGCGAGTCGCGGCCGGCGCGACGCTGAACCGCGCCGGTCCGGCGGCCGCCCTGCCGACCAGCGCCGCGACCTGGTCGTGCAGGCGAGCGTGCCCGGGCGACAGAAGGGAGACCACTGTCTCGGGCCAGGGCAGCGCCTGCAGCAGGCCGAGCAGAGCGACGGCGGCGAGCGCCGCCGCCGGCAGCGCCACCGGGCGCAGATCCGCGGGACGCTGGATCACCGCCATCGCCAGGGCGAGAGCGCAGAACGCCAGGACCTGCAGCGTCGCCTCTCCCCAGGTGGTGACGCCGCCGAAGGGCAGCGGCGCCCAGAGCAGCAGGGCGGCGAGCAGCGCGGTCAGCGCCGCGCCCGAATGGCGTATCATGGCGCGACTTTTCCCCGAATCTCGGAGTTGCCCTCGGGCCTGCCTGGAGAAACGATGCGACTGCTCATCCGATCCGTCAGCAGTGTCCTCCTGTTGCTCGTCGCCCTGTCAGCGGAAGCGCAGTTCACGCAGTATACGACCCCGGGCGGTCCCGAAGGCCGCCCCGCCGACCGCAAGACCGAGCTCGCGAAGCAGGTGGCGAACGCCCGCGTCAAGCTGGGCCCGGTGCGGATCGCCCCCGAGATCTCGCTCAAGAACGTCGAATACGTGAAGAACCTCGTGGGCTCGTCGGTCAGCACGACGCCGTCCGACTTCACCGCCACGGCCAGCGGCGGGCTCCGCGCCTATCTCCCCACCGGCTCGAGCGTCACCTGGACCGGATTTGCGCTGCCGGAATACGTGTGGTGGCAGAAGGAGCCCGGGCGCCGCCAGCTCGGCGGCCTCTACGCGGTCGGCGTCGACGCCTTCTGGAACCGGCTGACCGTGGCAGCCAGGGCGGCGAGCGCGGCGCAGCAACAGGTGCTCAGCGCCGAGGTGCCGACGCTGGTGAGCGGGCGGACCGACCACGTCGAGGTCAGCGCCGACCTGCGCCTGACCGGCGCCATCTCCGCCTACGCCTCCGGTCAGCTGGTGCGCCAGCATGCGCTCGGCAACGCGGTCACCAACCCGATCGTGCCGTTGTTCGCCGAGCTCGACCGCGAAGAGAGAGTGGAGAGGGCGGAGCTGCGCTGGCGGCCGGGGACCTGGTTGATCGGTCTCGGCGCCGAGCACTCGGACGTCACGTTCGCCGACCGCCAGCCCGGCTCCGTCGACCGTTCGAACTCAGGCACGGCACCGGTGCTCGAGGTGAGCCGCCTGCACGGCCGCCTGGGCTTCGACGTCGATCTCGCCCAGCGCTCGCTCACCGCCACGCGGGGCTCGGCCTTCGTGAAGTTCGACAAGACCACCGGGCACGCCACCGTCTCCTACGAGATCGCCCGGCCGGTGGAGCTCTTCGTCTACGCCAACCGCAACCTCGTCTACTCGGTGGATCCCGGCTATTCCTACTTCGACGACCTGCGCCACGGCGCCTCCCTCCACCTGTCCATCGGCAGCCGCGCCAGGCTGAACGTGTTCGGCGAGACCGGCACCCTCGGTTACACCGCGTACCTCCCCGGCACACCCGAGCGCCATGACGACCTCGTCTCTTTCGGCGGCTCCTTCACGGTCGACGTGCTGCGCGGCGTCGTCGTCGGATTGCAGGGCTCGCGCACGCGCTACAACTCCAACATCCCGGGTGCCGGCAGGACGCTCACGCTCCTCGGCTTCACGGCCACGCTGGCCGCCGGCCGGCCGATCGGGGCAGTGGGGCCGTGAGCCCTCGCCCAAACGGCGGGAGGGAGTCAAGGGCAATCCAGCCAGGACACTACCGACTGGACGGATAATGTCATAGCGCGGGCCAGAATATGATACAGTGCGCGGGAGGGGGTCGTCATGGGAGAGGGTCCCGCGGTCGAGGTCGAGGTCAAGCACTATGCAGGCATCCTGCGGCATGCCATCCGCGCCGCGGGATTCTCCGTCAGCGAAGTCGAGCGGCGGCTTGGCGCCGGGCCGAAGTCCCTGCGCCGGGTGCTGGGCGGCCAGGTGGACCTCAAGTTCAAGCACGTCGTCGCCGTGCTGCGCATCATCGGCATGTCGCAGGAGCAGTTCTTCGCCATCGCCGCCCGCCGGCGCCGGCAGCGCTCGCTGGGCGGCGATCTCCTGGCCGGCTTCGACCGCAGCGACCATGACGACCGCGGCGACCGCCGGGAGCACGCAGACGAGCCGCTCGCCACGCTGGCCCATGCCGCGCGGGGCCCCGGCGACGCCGATTCCGAGGACGAGTTCGATCGCCTCGTCGAAGAGGCCGTGGATCGGGTCCTGGCGCGTCGCGCCCGCGAGGGCAAGCCGCTGCCTCCACCACCCCCGCTGCCCCCGCTGCCGGACAAGCCCGGGCTCGCGCGCACCGGCGGACGCGAGGCAACAGGCGATGCCACCCGGGCCGGGGGAGAGCCCGGATGACGGGCAACCGATTTCATCGCCGAATGCACCCTCGGCTCGGCGGCTCCCGTGCCCACTCCCATCCCACCTGCCTGGGGCTGGACCGCCGGCGGCGGTTGCTGTACCATACACGCGGTTAACATTAGTATCGTGAAGAAGATAGCCATACGCGCATGGGTCTTGGCAGCCGCCCTTTTGGGCGGCCTGGCCGGGGCGCCGGCCGCCGGTCGATCGGCCGTCGCGCCGGGTTACCGCGTCGGTCCCCGGGACCTGCTCGTGATTCGGGTCTTCGAGATGCCTGACCTGAACACGCAGCCCGAGCACCGGGTCTCCGAGGACGGCACGATCAGCCTGCCGCCGCTGGACGACGTGCAGGTCGCCGGCCTCACCGAGGCCGAGGCGGCGCTGAAGATCAAGTCCCTGCTCGAGGCGAAGTACGCGCAGCGGGCCACGGTCGAGGTAACGGTACAGGAGTTCCGCTCCCGGCCGATCTCCATCCTCGGCGCGGTCAAGAACCCCGGCAACCTTCCCTTCTCCGGACGCTGGACGCTGCTCGAGGCGCTAACCGCCGTAGGCGGGGTGGACGAGAACCATGGCAGCGCGCTGTACGTGCTGCGCCGCGCTGACAACGGCCTGGCCGACCAGGTGGCCATCTCCTTCGACGACCTGCTGGTGCGCGCCGACCCGCGGGTCAACATCCCGCTGCTGGCCAACGACCTGATCAACGTGCCGGCCGCGGTCCAAGTCACTGTCTACTGCCTGGGCGCGGTGTCCAAGCCGGGCGCCGTGGACTTCAAGAGCACCGAGCGCATCACCCTCCTGGCCGCCATCGCCCGTGCCGGCGGCCTCACCGACCGCGCTTCCAAGGCGATCCGCATCAAGCGCGCGGAGGCAGCTGCCGGCACCCCGGAGGTCGAAGCCGACTACAAGCGCATCCTCGCCGGCAAGGATGCCGACGTCGAGCTGCGCCAGGGCGACATCGTCGTCGTCAAGGAGTCCTTCTTTTGAAAACCACCCTACCTGCCACCGTGCCGGACGAGCTGGACCTCCTGCCCGAGCCCGAATCCGAGTTCAACCTGGCCGAGTACATCGGGATGGTGCGGCGCCACTGGAAGCTGGTGGGCGCCGCCACCCTGGTCTGCATGGCGGCCGGGGCGATCCACTACTCCATCACGCCGAAAGCCTTCAGCGCGACTGCGACGATCCAGATCGAGCGCCGCTCCCTGGCGCCGGCGCTGAGCACCCAGGCGCCGTGGCTCGAGGGCTACTTCGACGCCGAGTACTACCCCACCGAGTACAGGCTGCTCGAGAGCCGCGGTCTGGCCGAGCGGGTGGTGAAGCGGCTCGACCTGCTCAGCGACCCGGCCTTCAATCCCGGCGCCGCCGGCCGCAATGCCGGCCGCGCCGCCACCGCCGATGACGATCAGGCGGCACTGGGCAACCTGGCCGAGCGGCTGCGCGCCGGCCTCGCGGTGGAGCCGGTGCGCAACACCCAGCTGGTCGAGATCACCTACCGCGCCGCATCGCCGACTTTCGCCTCGCGCGCCGCCAACGGCTTCGCCGATGCCTTCATCGACATGGGAATCGAGTACCGCTTCACCAGCGCCGGGAAGACCTCGACGTTTCTCAACTCGCAGGTCGACGCGCTGAAGAAGGAAATCGAGGACAAGGAGGCGAAGCTCCAGGCCTTCAGCCGCCGTACCGACATCGTCACCATGGAGCCGAGCTCCAACGTCACCATGCAGCGGCTCAACGCGCTCAACGGCAGTTACATCGAGGCCAAGAACGCGCGCATCGACAAGGAATCGACCTACAGGAGCCTGATGACCGCCCCTCCCGAGACGATCGCCGACTCCCTGCAGCCGGGGGTGGTGGGGAACCTGCGCACGGACGAGCTGAAGCTCGAACGGGACTATGACGCCCAGCTGAAGGTCTACAAGCCGGAGTGGCCGGCGATGGTGGCGCTGAAGAGCGAGATCGAGAAGAGCAAGCAGCACCTGGCGACCACGATCAAGGAGGCGGTCGACACCGCGCGCAAGAGCGCCTACACCGCTTACGACACGGCGCTGCGCCAGGAGCATTCCATCGAGGCCGAGATCAACAAGCTCAAGTCCCAGGCGATGGACCAGAACTCGCAGGCGGCGGAGTTCCAGAACCTCGGGGGCGACATCAAGGCCAAGCGCGAACTGCTCGACAAGCTGCAGCGCGAGCAGTCTGAGAACGAGGTGCAGGCGCGGCTCCAAGACACCCGCGACACGAATGTGCACGTCGTCGACCGCGCGATGGTCCCCGGCGGCCCGTTCTACCCGTCGCTGCGCAAGGACGTGTCCTACGGCATGCTGTTCGGCCTGCTCCTCGGCGTCGGCGCAGCGCTGCTGATCGAGTTTCTCGACCGCACGGTGAAGACCGCCGAGGAGGTCGAGCGGCGGATCGCCTTGCCTACTTTAGCAGTCATTCAGGATATTGACGACGCCGGCAAGGCCTACGGCTACTACGGCCGCTACGGCTATGGCTACGGCTACGGCGGGGAGCCGCAGCCGGTGGCGCGGGTGCGGCCGCGGGGGCGCGGCGACAAGCAACCAGCGCTGCCCGCCGGCGCCGCCGGCGCCGGCAGCTCCGGAGGTGCCGCCGACCAGGGAGGCGCCGGGAGCCCCGGAGGCCCCGGAGGCCCCGGAGGCCCCGGAGGCCCGGGAGGATGGTCCGGAAGGCGGCGGGGCGGCGGCAACGCGCCGACGCAGATCGAGCTCGTGCCGCACGAGCTGCCACGCACCCAGATCTCCGAGGCCTACCGTTCCCTGCGCACCGCGCTGCTGCTGTCGAGCGCCCGCGAGCTGAAGGTGGTCGCGGTCACCTCGGCGGCGGCCGGCGAGGGCAAGACGGCGACCGCCTCGAACCTGGCGATCGTCCTGGCCCAGCTCGGCCGGCCGGTGCTGATCGTGGACGCCGACCTGCGCAAGCCACGCCTGCACCAGGTGTTCAAGATCTCCAACCAGACCGGCCTGGTCAGCCACTTGACCTCGACGGTGGATGCCGACGAGATCGTGCACGCCACGACGATCCCGAACCTCTGGATCACACCCTCCGGTCCGATCGCCCCGAACCCGTCGGAGCTGCTCTCCTCCGACCGCATGTTCGATTGGCTGCGCGCCGCGCGCCTGCGCTTCGAGTACATCATCATCGACACACCGCCGGCGCTGGCGGTCACCGACGCGACGATCGTCGGGGTCATCGCTGACGGCGTGGTCCTGACGCTGCGCAGCGGCAAGGTCACCCGCGAGGAGGCGCGCCTCTGCCGCGACCGGCTGCGCCAGGCGGACGTGCGCATCCTCGGCGCGGTGCTCAACCGTCACCGCTCGACGCACTCCGGTCTCGGCAAGCGCTACCGCGCCTATGAGAGCTACGTGGCGGCCGAGAGCTCCGCGGCGCCGCCTCAGGCGGGGTCCGCCGCCTAGTGGGACACTAGCGCCGCCGTCCGGCTGGTCCGCTGAACCCGATGATCGACCTGCACTGCCACATCCTCCCCGGGATCGACGACGGCCCGCAGACCCTCGAGCAGGCGGTGGAGATGTGCCGCCTGGCGGCCGCGGCCGGCTGCGAGGCTCTGGTCGCCACCCCGCACCAGCGCAAGAGCGACTGGTGGAACTGCGACCGCGCGGCGCTCGCGGCGCTCCGCCGGCGCCTGCAGGAGGCGGTCGGACCGGCGCCGCGCATCCTGGCTGGCGGCGAGATCCGCGTCGATCCGCGCCTGCTGGCGGAGATGCTCGCCCTGCGCGAGGACGACGCGCACGGACCGCTGCCGCTCGCCGGCTCGCGCTACCTGCTGCTCGAGTTCGGCTCGGACGCCGGATTGCCGGAGGCCGCCGACCTGGTGCACGAGCTGTCGGTCGCCGGCTGGCGGCCGGTGCTCGCCCACCCCGAGTTCATTCATTGGATGGCCAGAGACACGGCGGTCGTCGCGCACCTGGTGTCGCTCGGCGCCCTGGTCCAGGTGACCGCGATGAGCCTGACCGGCGACTTCGGCCGCCGGGCCCAGGCCGACGCCATCCGCCTGGTCGAGATGGGGCTGGTGCATTTCGTGGCCAGCGACGCGCACGACCTCACGCGGCGTCCTCCCGGTCTCCGCCGGGCCTGGGACGCCATCGCCGCGCGCTGGGGCGAGGAGGCCGCCCGCGAGCTGCTCGCCGACAACCCGCGGGCGGTGGTCGCCGACCGGGCGCTGCCCTCGCTGGCGCCC
>DATNKH010000510.1:0-9336 GCA_035603475.1 Thermoanaerobaculia bacterium | reverse complement strand
GCGGCTCGAGCCGCTCGCGCCGCGGCCTGCGTTTGCGATCTGGTCGCCGGACGCTGGCACCATCGAGCGGCTCGTCGCCGGTTTGGCGGGCTTTCTGCCGAACGGCGACGTCATGGCTCTCGACCGCCGGCTCTTCGAGCTTGGCAGTGAGGCACAGCAGCCGCGCCGCCGCTGGGCCGCGACATGCCGCTTTGAATTGCGGCGGACTTTGGACGGAAATGCGGTCGATCGGGTCGAGTTCGCCTGCGGTGACATGGCGCCTGGAAACGAGCATGTCGCGGGCAGCGCTCGGGCGGCAGTGGCGATCGCGCCGCGAGACGAGCCCGACCCGGCGGATGAACGTGGGCCTGCTGGCAGGCTAGCGATCGCCGGCCGGATCTTCCTGGCGGATCGAGAGATTGCAGGAGGAAAGGTCGAGAGGATCATCTTTGACGGCCGGGAGGAGCTCGCCGACCTCGCGATCGCGGGAGGCGGACTGCGCGAGCACGGCGGTCGATGGAAGATTCGCCTGCGGCTCGCCGAAAGGGCCTCCGGCCTCCATGCCCGTCGCGCCGGAGGCGATGCGATTGAGGAGTTGATGCTGACGCTCCCCACACCGCCCGCGGTGGCGCCGGCTCAGGCTGCCGCCGGCGGCGGTCCGGACATCGGCGGCCGAGCCGAGCTATGCCTGCTCGCCGACTTCTCGCATGCCGAGAGAGCCATCGCCGAGCTGTTTGCCGCGGCAGGAGCAGGGGCCAGGGACGTTTTCGAGGACGCTCCCTTCCGCCGGGCCGCTTTCGTCGAGGCGCTGTTCGCGCGGCTGGGGATCGACCTTCCGGTGACCAGGCCCGTTGCCGGCGAGCGCGTTCCGGCATCGCGCGAGACAGCAGCCAAAGCCATGCGGCCAGGCGTTGGCTCGCCAGTTCTGCGCAGCTTCCTGCGCTACTGCTCGAGTTGCCACCGGACGGCTGACACGTCGCCGCCGAACTTCCTACAGGGTCGGTCCGACCAGATCGAGGCCAATCTCGCCCACTGCGCCGAGCGTCTCTTCTTCCGCCTGAGCATGTGGCAGCTCGACGACGCACACCGCGCCAAGACCCCGATGCCACCGGTCCTCGCGCTGGGGGGCCTCGCCGTCGATCCGGCGACCTGGCCGCTCCACCCCGACCTCCTGCTCCTCACGGCCTATGCCGGCGAGCTGCTACGCCGTGAGAACGGCGCCCTACCTCGCGTCGACAAGCTGGCGGCCCGCGGCTATGAGAGCCTGCGCAGTTGTCTGCCGCCGCCCGGAGGCGCGGACGCAAGTCCCTGACCACGCTGCATCGATGCGGAGCTCATGACCGCCGGTAGAAGCTGCGCCAGTGGCCCTCATCCACGTGATATGTCAGGAGATCTGGACTCCCTCCCGAGGAGCAGCTCGCTGCGCAGCAGGCTCACCGCCTGGCCGGCCAGGTAGACGCGATCGCCGGCGACGCGGACCCGCAGGGCGCCGCCGCGGGTAGACGCCTGGTAGGCGGAGAGCTCGAGCTTGCCGAGTTTCGCCGCCCAGTACGGTCCCAGCGCGCAGTGTGCCGAGCCGGTCACCGCATCCTCGTCGACGCCGATCGGCGGCGCGAAGAAGCGCGACACGAAGTCGATCTCGCCGGCGGTCCCGGCAGCTCCTGGGGCATCAGCGGCTCGATTCGGAGCGGTCGCGCCGGCCGCGGCGCGCGCTGTGACGCTCACCCCGTAGGCCGGGGAGAGGACCGCCGCCAGTCGCCGAAAGTCCGGCTGCACGGCGCGCACGACCTCTTCACTCTCGACCTCGACCAGGAAATGGAGGCGGTTGCGGCCCATCCAGCGCGGCTCGACTCCCAGCGCCGCGGCGAGCTCCGGCCGCGATTCCTCGACGGCGACCTCGGCCGGAAAGTCGAGCTCGATCCAACCCGCCCCGAGCTGGCGCGCCTGCAAGGTCCCGCTCGCGGTCAAGAAACGGATCGGCTCGGCCGGCGGCGCCAGCGCGCTCTGCCACAGGACGTGTGCGGCCGCGAGGGTGGCGTGGCCGCAGAGCTGGGACTCCCCGTCCATGCCGAACCAGCGCAGGCGGAAACTCTGGTCCGCGCCCTCGCGGAGCACGAAGGCGGTCTTGGGAAGGTTCAGCTCCAAAGCCAGGGAATGCATCCAGGAATCGTCGCGCGGCTGGGACAGCAGGCAGACCCCGGCCGGGTTCCCGGCGAAGGGCCTCTGGGCGAAGGCATCGACGTGGTACACGAGCATGGAGCGGCTCCTCTCTATGCGGACTCTTCGACGCCAGATTGGAGTAGTACAATCGGCGTCTTTCTGCTGTTCTCGGAGGGTAGATTGACAGCAGAGAGGCGTCAAGTAGTACAATTTGACTATGACAATCTGGCAACCCAGGCTCGCCGATGGGCCGGGTCCCCTGTACCGCCGGGTCGCTCTGGCCGTGCGGGAGGACCTGGCGACCGGGCGGCTCGCGGCGGGCACGCGCCTGCCCACGCACCGCGAGCTGGCGCGCGCGCTGAAGATCACCGTCGTGACGGCCAGCCGCGCCTACCGCGAGGCCGCCGCCTGGGGGCTCGTCCGCGGGGAGGTGGGCCGCGGCACCTTCGCGGTCACGGCGGCCGCCGGCCCCCGGCCGCCGATCTCGGACCGCGGCGACGACGGCGACGTCGTCGAGCTGACCGCGAACTTCGTGAAGATCGCCGGCGGCGAGGACGGCGCGCCGTGGCGGCTGGCCGCGGACGCCAGCCTTCTCTGGGAGGGCCTGGAACGGCGCGACCCCCCGGGAGGCGGCGGCGACCATCGGAGCGCGGGGGCCGCCTGGGTGAGGCGCGGCGCCTGGGCGCCCCGAGCGGCGGAGGTCGTGGTCACCAGCGGCGCGCAGCACGCGATCCTCGTCGCCCTGGCCGCGCTGGCGCGCCCCGGCGACCTCCTGTTCGTGGAGGCCTTGACCTACCCCGGGATCAAGCGGGCGGCGCGCACCCTCGGCTTGCAGGCGCGCCCGGTGGCGATCGACGAGCACGGGCTGATCCCCGCCGCGCTTGCCGAGGCGTGCGGCGGCCGTCCCGGCGGCGTGCTCTTCTGCCAGCCCACCTTGCACAACCCGACCTCGGCCGTCATGCCCACGGCCCGGCGCCTCGAGCTGGTGGAAGTTGCGCGCCGGCTCGACCTGGCCCTGATCGAGGACAGCGTCTACGACTTCCTGCTCCCCGACCCCCCGCCGCCGCTCGCGGCGCTCGCTCCGGAGCGCACCTGCCACATCGTCAGCGGCAGCAAGGCCTTCGCGCCGGGGATGCGCATCGGTTACCTGGTCGCGCCGGAGCCGCTGGTGCCCAGGCTGCAGGAGGAGGTCGCGGCCACCGGCCTGTTCGCCGCGCCGTCCCTCGTCGATCTGGCGACCCGCTGGATCACGGATGGAACGGCCGCCCGCATGCTCGCGGCCAGGCGGCGCGAGGTAGAGAGCCGCCAGCACGTCGCCCAGGCCATCCTCGGCGGCCCGGGCTGGATCTCGCACCCTGCCAGCAGCCACGGCTGGCTGCAGCTGCCGCCTCCCTGGCGAGTCGAGCCCTTCGTGGAAGAAGCACGGCGCCGAGGGGTGGCCGTCAACCCGGCCGCCGCCTTCGCCGCCGATCCCGCCGCCGCCCCGGCCGCCGTACGCATCTGCCTGGGACCCGTCGCCGAGCGCGACCGCCTCGCGGCCGCCCTCACCCGCCTCGCAGAGATCCTGGCCGCGCCGGCGCCGCCCGAGGAGCCGGTGGTCTGAGGTGACCCGCCGTTGGCGAGGAACCGTCGAGAAACGCATCGAGGGCGCTCACCCTCCTTGGCGGTAGCAGCTCAGCGGGGCTTCACTGGGAAGCCGCGGACCATCGCCCTCAGAGAGGTGTGGTCGTGGATGGGCGTCGCGGCTACCAAGTAGATAACGTCATGTTCTCGATCGCAGCAGACGATGACCCTCCCCCTGTTCTCTGAGTCGCCAAGACGGTAATCCACCCATTGCCCCGCGGTGGCCTGCTGGCGGGGCACTTGCACCTTGAAGGAGACCACCGCCGAAGCTCGGGATCGAGCATCGGGTCCCTACAGGTTCGGAGCGCCTCCGCGAGTTCCTCGAGGCTTTGGTTGAGGACGAACTTTTCAGCGGCTTGAAGCTTCTGAGTCGCTTCCCTCCATCCTTTCATCCAGGACGGAGAAAGCCTGAGCTCAGGCAATCACGTCCTCGATACTCGTGATAGCGATGGAACTCCGGCGAAGAGAATCGAGTGTCAAGGAAGAGGCTCTTCTCGCCATCTCCTGGTACTCGGCACTCATGCGCTCGTAGGCATCTTCCCCGGTGTCAGCCCGGTGGTTGATCCCCCAGGTCGCGATGCTCGGGTTCATCAGCTTCGTCATGAGGCCAAGCTCACCGGCTGGGATTGCAGCGAACTCCTGCACCACGAAGTCCACAATGGCCTGCTGTGCGGGCGTCAGTTCCCTATCCAGCTCCCCTTCTGCGAGTCGAATCCGCTGCTCCTCGGAGAATGGAACCGGCTCCACCCGAAACGGAGAAGAGGTCTGTTCGCATCTGTCCAAGTGGCGCCACGCTTGGCTGGTGACTACCCCATGGTCCCAAGCTTGGTGGAAGCCCTCGGTGATCGGCGTGCCAAGCACATGCGTGGCAATGACATCGACCAGATAGGGAAGCTTGACCGCTTGAGTCTTGTTCAGGTCCGCACCCCGGCAGAGCCGAATCATCACAGCCTCGAGCCGAGGTGGTAGGTGTTCCTTTTCTCGAGTCTTTGCCATCGGTGGCCCCTCCGGCCGCTGAGGGTCTAATCGCTCGGCGTAGACTATCTTACGTCTTAGTTACGCCATAGTCAAGGTGCCGGCACGCCTTTCTCCGCTTGCTTGCGCGGAGAGGGTCATTTTTCAGCCTAGCATGCCGGTTGAAGCGCTGGTTTCGCTCCCAACTCAGTTGAGGGAGTCCCACGAACAGGAGCCGCCGCCGCAGCACGCACCGGCTCCCGGCCCGCAGTCGGCGGCGGCGCAACCGCCGCCGTCCTCGATGGCAGCGCCGCCACCGTGCGCGGCGAAGGTCGAATACCGCTTTTCGAGCGCCGCAGCGCCGCAACTCGTGCAGCTCAGCCCCTCGGCTCCTTCGCCGAGCCCCTGCAGGATCTCGAACTGGTTGCCGCAATCCCGGCAACGATACTCATAGAGAGGCATTGTCCGTCCTCCTCGCTGGCATTTTACGCCAAGCGGTCGCGGGTCGTCGTGCTTGGTCAGGCACGCGGCCGGCGCGCATGCGGAACCGTGCCGGGTTCAGCCGGGATGCGGCAGGTCGCGGTCGAGCTGCCGCCAGAGCTCTGCGAGGTCGAGCTCGACCTCGGGGAGCTCTGCCGAGCGGTACCTGTCGTCGACCGGCAGGGCGACATGGAAGGTCCCCGAGTCGTTCACCAGGAACTCGATCTGGCGCTCGATGGCGTCGACGATCCAGTACTCCCGCACGCCGCTCTCGGCATAGAGCTTGAGCTTCTCGTTACGGTCGCGCCGGGAGGTCCCCGGAGAGAGCACCTCGACCAAGAGGTCGGGGGTGCCCTCGATGCGGTCCTCAACGATCTCCAGGCGGGAAGCGGAGACGTAGATCACGTCAGGCTGCACGACCGAGTGGTCGGCAAGCGTCACGTCGAGCGGCGCGATCGCCACGACGCCACCGGTACGCCGGGCCACCTCATGGAGCCGCTGCGACAGGAGCAAAGCCACCGCCTGGTGCCGGAAAGTCGGGCTCGGAGTCGCGTAGATCCTGCCCAGGATGAGCTCGCAACGCGGCTCATCGGGCAGCTCCAGATAGTCCCGCTTGCGGAACGGCCCCAGCTCCGAAGAGGGCGAGGCCGGGCTCTGCCGCAGCATCTCGACAGCCATGACGTCATTCTACCCGGGCTCGCCAGCCAGGCAAAGCGGCACCCACGGTACCTTGGTAACGCCAACGACAGGAGTAATGCAGGTCCGGAATCAGGCTCGGAATTCTCGGATTCTGCATACACTACTCTGGTGCAACCCTTCCTCCGGTTCTGGGCCAAGACCAAGGACCGCGTGAGTCTCAATTACCACCCCGTAACCCTTCTCGGGGCCGGCTATCCGTTGGTCAGCCACCTGCGCAGTGCGGGTCTGGCCGAGACTTCGGTAGCAGCGCGTACTGCGGCCGCTCGGCACGTTGACGTGCTACTACTGCGTAGCGTTATAGAAGTTGATGAGAAGATCGCGGAGGCCCTGGCCGCCGGCCGCTGCGTCGCATGGATCCGCAACACCGTGACCGACGCGCGCGAGGTCTATCTCCGTTGGCGGGACCGTCTCGGCCGGAACTTGATGCTCTCTCGGCAGCCCGTTCCTCGCGCGTGCGGGGATGATTCGTTCGACGGCTCTATGGGCGTTGCCTACCCCCACCGTTCCCCGCGCCTGCGGGGATGATCCGCACCTGGCGATCAGCGGCCGGGTGAGCGCTCACCGTTCCCTGCCGCGCGGGGATGATCCGGGATAGGTGTTGACCCGGTCGCGAAGCCCCTTCCGTTCCCCGCGCGGCGGGGGGCAGCTTGGAGCCTCAGGCCCGGGCCTGCGCTGGTTCGGCGAAGAGCTCGCCAAGCCCCTTGAAGTGTTGTGGGCCGTCCTTGAGGAGCCAGCGAGTGAAGAAGAGGATCTCGAGGTTCTCGACGGCGTCGGTCCGGGGGTTGCGCCGTGCAGTCACATTGTAGGCCAGCTGATCGGTGTCCTGCTCTGGGTAGGGGTTCACCTTGTTGATGTAAAGAATGTCCCCGACTTCGTCGTACTCGAAGGTCAGCGGCGTTTCCATTCCAGACCTCCTCTGGGCGGCCTGCGGCCGATGAAGGCGGTAACGATCCAGTGGCGCATCTCGGGTGTCTCTGCCGAGACGACGGCTACTACGATGTTCTTTCCCCCGAGCAGCTCGCCATACCAACGGATGAAGAGCCGCGTATCTGGATAATCGGCATTGGTCCGGACTTCGTCGGGGTCGGCAACGGTCTGTTCCACTTTCTCGCGATGGATCGGCAGCAATTCCGGGTGGCGCTCTGCAATATGCCGCAACCGCTCCTCCGTCCATTCTACCTCTCCTCCAAGGTAAGGACAGGGAACTGCACTCTTGAAGCCCCCGATCCGGGAGCCGGCGGCTTGGTCAACGGATGCTCATGGCTGGCGCAGCAGCCTCACCCGCCCCCCCGGTCGATCTCCACCTTGAGCGCCGCGCGGCCGAGGTAGATCTCGTCGCCGGTGTCGAGGCGGACGCCGCGACGGTCGTGGCGGCTGACTTCGATCGAGCGGCCGGCGCGGAAGAGGAGGGTGCCGGAGGCGCTGCCTTCGTCGCGCAGCCAGAAGGCGTTGCTCTCGGGGTCCCAGGCGATGCGAGCATGCTCGCGGGAGACGGTCTGCTCGATCTCGCCCTCCTCCACGAAGGCGACGTCGTTGCGGCGCTTGACCCGGCCGGCGGCGTCGAGGACCTCCTCGAGGC
The DNA here is from genome assembly GCA_035603475.1 of Thermoanaerobaculia bacterium. Lineage (GTDB taxonomy): Bacteria > Acidobacteriota > Thermoanaerobaculia > Multivoradales > UBA5704 > JASLEW01. The sequence goes on along the minus strand of DATNKH010000510.1, from coordinate 1,862 downwards.
GGCCGAGGTAGATGCGGTCGGCGTCGAGGTCGTAGGCGTCCCGGACCGCCTTGCCCTTGAGGACGGCGAGGCGGAGGAGCGGCCGCACGGCGCGGCGGGCCGCCGGACCGGCCTCGGCCTCTCCCCGGGCGGCTGCCTTACGGAAGGCGAGGGCGTAGCGTCGGCCGGCGAACTCGGGGCCGTCCTGCTCCGTGACCTCGACGGGAACCGCGAGCCCTTCCGGGAAGCGGGCGCCCTTCGCCTTCAGGCGCTCGCGGATCTCGCGCTCGAGGTCCCATCCTTCCCGGGCGATGGCCTGCAGCCGCGAGGTCTCCTCGGGGGTCGCGGCGAGAAGCTTGACCTCCACGCGGTCGAAGGGGAAGACCCGCCTGCCGCCGCCCACCGCCACCACCTGCGCCTCGACGTCCTCGAGCAGGGCGCGATGGATCTCGACCGGCTCGATGCCGGCCACCCAGGGCCGCCGCCACTGGCGGAACTTGTCGATCAGGCGGTCAAGGCTCATCGGGCGATCCCCCCTCTTTCCCGGCATGGGCGGTCTCCTGCAGGAGCCCCAGCGCCGCGGCGCGGCGCACGATCTCTCCGGCCGCCGGGGCCGCCAGCCGGCCGCCGTAGCCGCCGTGCTCGACGATCACCGCGACCGCGATCCGACGGCCGGCGGCGCCGTAGGGCGCGAAGCCGATGAACCAGGAATGCGAGCGCTTGTCCTGGACCTCGGCGGTGCCGGTCTTGCCTGCCATCGGCGGCTGCACCCCGGAGAGGAAGGCCGCCGCGGTCCCTTCGGTCACCACGCCGCGCATGGCGCGGGCGATGATCGCGGTCGCGCCGGCGTCGAGCACCGGCATCGGCGTCGTCGCCGCCTTCGCCGCCATCGCTGCCATCGCTGCCATCGCTGGAGACCCCTCGGGCTCGATCCAGCGCACCTCGGGCATCGCCCCTGAGTCGGCGATGGTCGCCGCCACCCGCGCCATCTGCAGCGGCGTGGCGATCACCTCCCCCTGGCCGTAGGCGGCCTGCGGCAGGGCGCTCTCGAGCGCCCGCGGCGTGTTCGGCCGGGCCACCGGGATGCCGAAGACCTGCGCCGTGGTGAGCAGCGCCTCGGACCCCACGCCGAACGTCGCGAGCTGGGCAAAGTACGCGTTGCACGAGTGCCGGATGCCCTTGTCGAGGTTCACCGTGCCGTGGGGCTTGGTGACCGTGGGATCGTCGCGCACCAGGCGCCCGCGCACGCGGTTGCCGACGCGCCCGTTCGGCAGCAGCTTGCACTCGAACGTCCTGGTGGCGAGCCTGGGGTCCTTGCGCAGGGCGGCAAGTGCCGTGACCACCTTGAAAGTTGAACCCGGCGGGTAGATGCCGTACCGCGCGCGATCCACCAGTTCCCCGCCGCCCGCAGTCGCGGCAACACTACCGACCCCGCTCATGGCAGCTTCCCGGCTTCCCGCGCCGGAGCTGGAAGTCGCAACGGTCTTTACGGTTCCAGCGACTCCTGGAGCCCCTGCGATGGGTTGGGAGGTGTCCATCGGCAGCCGCGGCGGGTAGGGATACGAAGCCGCGGCCAGGAGCTCGCCGCTGCCGGCGTCGAGCACCACGGCGGCGGCGCCGAAGCCGGCCTGGGCTGCGTCGCGGGCGATGATCTCCTCGGCCGCCAGCTGGAGCCGCACGTCCACGGTGAGCCTGACGGTGCGGTCGCGGGCGAGGATCTTCTGCACCTCCGGCCGGTCCGGCTCGTAGCGGTGGCGGAGCAGGGGCACCAAGTCGCGGTAGTCGACGACCACCTGCGGCGTGTCGGTCCCGTCCGGCTGCCGCACCCGGATGACGCCGGCATAGTCGTCGTAGCCCTGCAGGCGGACGCGCGCGTCGCGCTC
>DATNKH010000509.1:0-3397 GCA_035603475.1 Thermoanaerobaculia bacterium | reverse complement strand
GCTGCACACCGCGGAGGGCGAGGTGACGATCGCCGGCTCGGGGCCGGGCGTACCTGGCAGCCCGGAAGGTGTAAGCGGCTTGGACGGCGCGAGCACTGCGAGCGGCGCCGGCGCTTGGGAAGGCCAGAGCGTCACCCTCGTGACGCCGCTCGCGCGGCGCGAGCTACGGATCAGGTTGCTCGGACGGCATCAGGCGCGCAACCTGGCGCTGGCTGTCCGTGCCGCTGAGCTGCTGGCGGGATTGGGGTTCCCGGCGCTCGACGAGGGCGCGATGGCGGCGGGCGCCGCCGCCTGCCGCTGGCCGGGCCGTGGCGAAGTCGTGCCGCTTCCCGGTGGCCGGCGGGTGCTGCTCGACGCCGCCCACAACGCGGAGGGAGCCGCCGCGCTCGGCGAGCTGCTGGCCGAGACCGGGCCGCGCACCGGTTCCCTGGATCTGATCTTCGGAGTGCTCGGCGACAAGGATGCCGGCGAGATGCTGGACCACCTGGCGCCGCTGGTCCGCAACCTCGTCTTCACCACCGTCCCCACTCCCCGCTCGCGCGAGGCCGCCGAGCTGCCGGCGCTGCTCAGGACCGCGCGCCCGGGGGCGCCGGCACTGGTCGAGCCGGCGCCGGCCGCCGCACTGGATCGCGCGCTGGCGCTGGGCGCCGACACCCTGGTGGCCTGCGGCTCGATCTTCCTGGTGGGGGAGCTGCGCCGCCTGCTGCGCGAGCGTTTCGGGGTCCCGGCGCCGGCCGCCGACCTGGTCTCGACCTGACGGCGCGCAGGCGGATGCGGCGGCGGCGAGACGTCCGCACCGCCGCCTCACCGCTGTCGGGGCTACTTCTTCTCCGGAGCGGTGGCGCCCTCGCCGGCGGCGGCTTTCGCTTCCCGGCTCGCAGCTTTCTTGGCCGCGGGCTTCTTCGCGGGAGGAGGAGCCGGAGTGGCGTCCTCGGCGGCGGCGCCTGCCGCGGCAGCGGCGGCGGCCTTGCGGGCCGTGGACGCCGCGGCCTTCTTGGCAGCGGCCGGAGGAGCTTCCTTGGCCGCGGCCGGAGCAGCAGTCTCCTTCGCGGCATGCTTCGCGGCAGCCGGAGCAGCAGCTTCCTTCGCGGCAGCAGGAGCGGTAGTTTCCTTCGCGGCAGCCGGACCAGCAGCCTTCTTGGCCTCGGCCGGCGCCGCAGATTGCTTGGCCGCGGCTGGCGCGGCAGCTTCCTTGGCGGCGGCCGGAGCGGCTTCCTTGGCGGTCGTGGCGGCGGCGGCCTTGGCGGCGGGAGCGGCCTTGGCGGCCGGAGAGGGCTTGGCGGCCGGAGCTGGCTTGGCGGCCGGAGCGGGAGCTGGCTTGGCGGCAGCGGGCTCACCGGCAGCGGGCCGCGGCGACGAGGTCTTCGGGGCGGCGGCATGCCGGGGAGCCGGCGGCGGCGCGGGTGGCGCGGCGGCGGCCGCCTCACTGGCGGCGGCCCCGGAGGTGGCGCTTGCCGGGGCGGCGGGCTTCTTGACCGCGCGCTTCGAGCCTTGCGGCCGCTCGGTCTTCTGAGCCTGGCGGGACTCTTCGCGAGCGCGACGCTTCAACCGCTTCATCCGGCGTTGCCGCCGCCGCCTCAGCTCTCGGTCTTTCTCTCTCATCGGCCTCCTCGAGATCGCCGGCCGCGCCTCCCGGGATCGCCTCGTCCAGCGTGCGTAGCGCGCGAACCGGCAGCTTGCCCCAGCGGTCAACGGATGTCAAGCAAAACACGGCACTTCCGGCGCTTGCCGGCCGCGCCTGGACTACAGCGGGATGTTGCCGTGCTTCTTGGCGGGCAGCGCGGCCCGCTTCGCCGCCAGCTGGCGCAGCGCCCGCACGATCTCGGCGCGGGTGCGCCGCGGCTCGATGATCGCGTCGAGGAACCCACGTTCCGCGGCGATGTAGGGGGTCGAGAACTTCTCCCGGTATTCCTCGACCTTCTCGGCGCGCACCGCCGCGGCCCGGGCGCCGGCCTCCTCGAGCTCGCGACGGTAGAGGATGTTGACCGCGCCCTCCGGTCCCATCACCGCGATCTCCGCGGTCGGGTAGGCGAGATTGACGTCGGTGCGCAGGTGCTTGCTGGCCATCACGCAGTAGGCGCCGCCGTAGGCCTTGCGGGCGATCACGGTGATCTTCGGCACCGTGGCTTCGGCGAAGGCGAACAACAGCTTGGCGCCATGCTTGATGATGCCGCCGAACTCCTGCTGCGTCCCCGGCAGGAAGCCCGGCACGTCCTCGAAGGTGACGAGCGGGATGTTGAACGCATCGCAGAAGCGCACGAAACGCGCTCCTTTGCAGGAGGCGTCGATGTCCAGCACGCCCGCGAGATAGGCCGGCTGGTTGGCGACGATGCCGACGCTGCGGTTGGCGAAGCGGGCGAAGCCAACCACCAGGTTGCGCGCGTACTGCGCGTGCACCTCGAGGAAAGCGCCGTCGTCGACCACGTGGGCGATCAGCTGCTTGATGTCGTAAGGGCGATTCGGGTCGTCCGGCACGAGGCCGTCCAGCGCCGGTGACTCGCGGTCCGGATCGTCCTCGCTGCGGCCGGGCGGCGGATCGTCGAGATTGTTGCTCGGCAGATAGGAGAGCAGCTCGCGCAGACCCGCCAGGCAGGCGGCGTCGTTCGGCACCGTGAAATGGCAGACGCCGCTCTTGGCGGCATGGGTGAGGGCGCCGCCCAGGTCCTCCTTGGTGACCTCCTCGTGAGTGACCGTCTTGATCACGTCGGGACCGGTGACGAACATGTAGCTCGTCCCCTCCACCATGAACACGAAGTCGGTGATCGCCGGCGAGTAGACGGCGCCGCCGGCGCACGGTCCCATGATGGCGGAGAGCTGCGGCACGACGCCCGACGCGAGGGTGTTGCGCAGGAAGATGTCGGCATAGCCGGCCAGCGACGCGACGCCTTCCTGGATGCGCGCGCCGCCGGAGTCGTTGAGGCCGATGAGCGGAGCGCCGTTCTCGACGGCGAGGTCCATCACCTTGCAGATCTTGCGCGCGTTGGTCTCCGACAGCGAACCGCCGAACACCGTGAAGTCCTGGGCGAAGACGTACACCAGGCGGCCGTCGACCGTGCCGTAGCCGCAGACCACGCCGTCGCCTGGCACCTGCTGGTCCTCCATGCCGAAGTCGCGGCAGCGGTGGGTGACCAGCGCGTCGACCTCGACGAAGGACGCCGGGTCGAGCAGCAATTCGACGCGCTCGCGCGCGGTCAGCTTGCCGGCGCCATGCTGACGCGCGATGCGCTCGGCGCCGCCGCCGCGCGCGGCGGCGGCCAGCCGGCTCTCGAGCTCGGCGATCCGGTCGTTCACTTGCGATTCGCTCATCCGTCGCGGATCTTATCCCAGGCGGCTTTCCGGCCTGCCGGCGGGTCGTGGGTCAGTTTCCCTCGGCGTCCCTTTGGGCGAGGGGCCAAAG
>DATNKH010000508.1:0-2450 GCA_035603475.1 Thermoanaerobaculia bacterium | reverse complement strand
GCCGGGGACTAGCGGGAGCGCGGCCAGAACGGACACCACTTCCAGGCGCGGCCCGCTAGCGGGTTCAAGAGGCGCACAACTCCTGACAGCCCAACCATTTGGGCTCTCCTCTTGACGTTGGCGGGGGCGTGGTGCTACAGTAAGTCTGTCTGGATTACTGTAGTTGGGGCCACGCCACCCACCCGGTTGTCGTGCCCACCGCCGAGAGGCCCCGCCTCTCGGCGGATCGTTCTATCGCCTTTTCTTCAATATCATCGCTTTACCTCCCTTCGCCTTGTCGCCTATCTGGCGAGTTATTCCCTGACGTGCGCGTGGTTGTCCTCACCGCTCTGGGGCATCTGGGTCGCTTATCTCGTAAACGGCTGGCCGGTTTATGCCGCCCTTTGTCACCACGCGAATACCGGTCCCGTCCTCGTGTGCCAGGCGGTTCAACTCGATGCGGACCTTGGCTCGCTCGCGCTCACTCTCCTCTAGCCTCGGGAGTACTTCGTCAATAGTGAAGCGACCGCTCAGCTTCCCGATAGCCTGTTGGACTGCGTTCACAGGCGGGGAGCCTCCGCGCTCCTGCTGGCGAGGCGCAGAAGGTTGCGACGAGGGTTTGGCTTTGACTCTTGGCTGCGCTTTGGGCTTGGGCTGAGCCTTTGGCTGAGCTTTCTTCGACGCTGGCTTCCCCGCCTCGTCACTCCTCTCCTTCTTGTCCGGGTACCACTTCAAGAGCCCGTATGTGCCCTGGGGCAGCTTGTGGAAGATCGCGCTGTTCTTACTCAGGGAGATTGCCAGCGACCGCAGCCTGTCCTTCTCGGGCCAGTTCTGCGAGTCAAAGTCGAATCCGCCGCGCGACAACGCCTCCAGGATCTCCTCGGGACGCGCTGCTTCGTGCCTCATCTCCAAATACTCCCTGGCTGCAACGATCGGCGTCCTGCCGTAGAACTGATCCGGCTTAACTCTCTGCATCCCCATGCCGATATCGTCTTCCATGTCTGCGAACATGTCCGGTCGCTTTATCTGGTGGCAAAGAGCGTTCGTAGCGCGCTTCAGTTCAGCTAGCTCTTTGGTCTTCAGTTGGATAAGCGCTACCATCGCATCTATCGCCATGTCTGTTTGTGTGGTCATCTTCGCCTCCTTCATGTGCGCTAGATAATAGCATAAGGTATCGACAAGGTATCATATCTGTGAGTAACTAGCGCAAAACAAACAACTTACAGCGCTACCTAGCCTTGGCATCCGACCGTTTCCGGGGCAAGCCTGGCCGGGACTGCGGGGGTCACGGACCCCCCTTCAGTCGGAATCCCCCTGGGCGCCGCGGCGGCTGCGCGAGTCACCATCGATGAGACGCGAGGAAGGGCTTGCGTGGCGGGCGCGGATGTGCTTTCATGAAGAAAGGCCGGCAGCCCTAAGTGGCGCTGCCGGCCTCAGTGGGGGGGGTAGGCTAACGGTAGACCGCCGGGCCTCAGCAACCCGGAGTTGGCGGTTCAATTCCGCTCCCCTCCACCCTTTCTCACTCTACAGAGCTGGCCGAGACCTGTCTAGTCTGGCGCCAGGGCCGACTCTTCTGCTCGCCGCGCCTGCTCCTCCGCCATCTCCTCCAGCCAGGCCGGGACGGACTTGCAGCCGAGGTGGCGGGCGACCTGCGCCCACCGCCGGGCCTGCTGCTGCGAGGCCCGGACGGTGAACGTGGCGACCTTCTGGCGTGCATCGGGACGGGAACGGGAGGGGCGGCAGGTGCGCACTACGGCAGGCACCCCCAGGGACCGAGGCGGCTGCCGAAGTCCTCGGCCGAGCAGTCGAGCGCCCGGAGGGTGTTGACCAGGTTCGGGAGGGTGGGGCACCTGTGCCCATGCTCGTAGCAGCTCAGCATGGAAATCGTGATTCCCGCCGGCCCCGCGACCTGCTTCATCACGAGGTCCTGTTCGAGACGGAGACGCCGGAGTGCCTTGCCGATCTGGCGGGCTACTCGCTCGTCGGCTTTCATGGTGTTTCCCCTGGCGTCGCGGCGACGGCTTGGGGGTCCAGGCCGTAGATCCGCATCAGCTCGGCGGCCCGGGCCAGGGCAACCTCTGAGAGGGGCTGGCGGCCGGCGAAGGCGTCCCGCACCAGCTCCTCGATGAACTCCGCGAGGGAGAGGTCGTACAGTTCCGCCAGGGCCTTGAGCACCTTGAGCAGGCGCCTTTCGAGGCGGACGCCGGTCTGGGTGCGTGCTACGTCCGATCGCGGTTGGCGGGTGCCCGTCATGACAGCCTCCGATCGATCTTGTCGACCAGGGCGCCGACCTGGCGGCCGATCTTGCCGGCGAACCGGGCCAGCCGATCGTCGGCAGGGTCCAGGGAGCACTCCTCGGCCGAGCGGCGGATCGCGGCACAGTAGCCGCCGGTGTAGCGGAGATCGGCCGCCGCGGCCCGCAGCTCGGCGCGGGTGATGGACGGGTCGGCAGGAGTCGTTCCGACCTCGCG
>DATNKH010000507.1:0-5860 GCA_035603475.1 Thermoanaerobaculia bacterium | reverse complement strand
CACCCGCCGCTCGGCTGCCGCGGTGCGCCGCCACCCGTACTCGAGATTGCGCCGCACGGGCAGGTGCGCGAACAGGCCGGCCTCCTGGAAGACGTAGCCCACCGGCCGCCGGTGGGTGGGCAGGAACCTGCCGCGCGCCTCGTCCTGCCAGACCTCGCCGGCGACCTCGAGCAGCGCCTCCGGCGCGCGCTCGAGACCGGCGACGCATCGCAGCAGCGTGGTCTTGCCGGAGCCGGAGGGTCCGAAGATGCCGGTCACCCCGCTGGCCGGCGCCACGAAATCGACGTCGAGCGTGAAGCCCGCTCCGCGAGCCAACCGGAAGCGGCCCTTCATGACCGCGCTCATGGCTCACCCCGAGGCGGCGGACTCGGCCAGTTTGGCAGCCGCGAGCGTCGCGAACGTCGCGGCAGGCCGAGCGGCCCGCGCGGCCCCGACGGCTCCCGCGGCTCCCGCACGTTGAGCGCGTAGACCGCCCAGAGCGCCAGGAACGAGAACAGCAGCATGCCCAGGGAGAGGCGGTGCGCCGCGGCGTATTCGAGGCGCTCGACGTGGTCGTAGATGGCGATCGACAGGACGCGCGTCCGGCCCGGGATGTTGCCGCCGATCATCAGCACGACGCCGAACTCGCCCAGGGTGTGGGCGAAGCCGATGGTGGCGGCGGTGAAGAAGCCGCGGCGGGCGAGCGGCACCGCGACGGTGGCGAAGCGGTCCCAAGGGCCGGCGCGGAGCGTGGCCGCGACCTCGAGCGGCAGGCGGCCCACGCTCTCGAAAGCGCCCTGCAGTGGCTGTACCACGAACGGCAAGGAGTAGAGTACGGAGCCGATGACCAGCCCGGAGAAGCTGAACACGGGCGACTCGAGGCCCAGCGCTCGCCAGGCGGCGCCGAGGCCGCCCCGGGGACCGAGCAGCACCAGCAGGTAGAAGCCGAGGACCGTGGGCGGCAGCACCAGCGGCAGCGCCACCACCGCCTCGATCGCGAAGCGGAGCCGGTTGCGGGTCCGCGACAGCCACCAGGCGAGCGGCGTGCCGGCCGCCAGCAGCAGCGGGGTGGTGACCGCGGCCAGGCGCAGGGTCAGCCAGAGCGGCTCGAGGTCGGCGCTGGACATGCAGGCGAGAGGATACCCCCGACCGCCCGCGAGCATGCGCGGACCGGGTGGTGCCAGATGGGGTAGTGTCCTGGTTGGATTGCCCTTGCCTCCCTCCCGCCGTTGGGGCGAGGCCGCGGCTCCGCCTGTCGCCAGTCGCGGCACCCCGGCTGGGAGGGTTCGCAGTCCTACACTGCCGCCCTCTAGACTGGGACCCTCGCCCAGACGGAGGGAGGGAGGCAGAGGCAATCCAGCAATCTGGGACACTACCCCAGATCGCGGTATGTTGCCCAAGGCCGGAGATTTGCATAACGTCTGCGGCGGCCCTGGTGGCCACGGATTCAGGTCGGTTCACTTTTCACCCATGAGCGGAGGAGCGTCTATGCCCAGCAAGAGCGCGAAGACCGGCGGCAGCGCCGGCGGCTTCATGAAGCCCATGCAGCCCGACGAGGCGCTGGCCGCGGTCGTCGGCAGCCAGCCCCTGCCGCGCACCGAGGTCACCAAGAAGATCTGGGAGTACATTCGCAAGCACAAGCTGCAGGACCCCAACGACAAGCGGAGCATCCGCGCCGACGACAAGCTCAGGCCGATCTTCGGCGGCAAGGCGTCGGTCAGCATGTTCGAGATGACCAAGCTGGTCAACGCTCATCTCAAATAGGCCAGGTGGTCGGGCGCGGCGGCGCCGCACCCGTGCCCGCGCCGCCGCCGACGATCCGATTCCAGACCTGGTCCGCACCGTGCCGCGCCCGCGTCTCGCCCGCCGTCTCGGTCTTGCCGCGGGCGGCGCCGCGCTCGCGCTGCAGCTGGCATCCGCCGCGCCGGCGCCAGCCGGTCGGCCTGCCGGCGGGAGCGGCGGCAATGGCGATCGCGCATCGGCAGGCGCCGTAGCCTCGGGGCACCGCGAGGCGACGGCCGCGGGCCTGGCCGCGCTGCGCGACGGCGGCAACGCCGTCGACGCGGCGGTGGCGACGGCGCTGGCCCTGGCGGTGGTCTACCCGGAGGCCGGCAACCTCGGCGGCGGCGGCTTCGCCGTGGTGATGGTCCGCGACCCGCAGGGCCGCGGCGCGCAGGCGCGCGCGGGGTCCGCGCGCGACGACAGCCCGCGCGGAGATCTTCCGGCGCTCCCGGCGCTCCCGGCGCTCACCGCGCTCGACTTCCGCGAGACCGCGCCGGCGGCGGCCGGGCGCGACATGTACCTGGATGCCGGCAGGCGGCCGGTGCCGGAGGCGTCGACGGTCGGCCCGCTCGCCGCCGGCACGCCGGGCAGCCCGCGCGGCCTCTACGAGCTGCACCGGGCCCTCGGCAGGCTCGCCTGGGCGAGAGTGGTCGCGCCGGCGATCCACCTTGCCCGCGACGGCTTCGAGGTCGATGCTCATCTGCACGAGCTGCTCGCGGCGGCGCCGCAGCGGCGCCTGCTGGAGCGGTTCCCGGAAAGCGCCGCGGTCTGGCTGCCTGGCGGCCAGGCGCTGCCGGCCGGCACGCGGCTGCGGCTGCCGGCGCTGGCGGCGACCCTCGCCCGCTACGCGGAGATGGGACCGGCGGCCGTCACCGCTGGACCGGTGGCGGCGGCGGTGGCGGCGGCCAGCCGGCGCCACGGCGGCGTCCTCGGCGCCGGCGATCTGGCCGCGTACCGTCCGGTCTGGCGCGAACCTGTGCGATTCACCGCCTTCGGCTGGCAGCTCGCCAGCATGCCGCTGCCTTCTGCCGGCGGGACCGTGCTCGGGCAGTCGTGCGCCATGCTCGAGCGCCTGGGTTGGGGTGCCCTGCCGCGGGGCGGCGCCGACCGCGCCCACCTGCTGGCCGAGACGTTCCGCCGCGCCTACGCCGATCGCGTGCTGCTCGGCGACCCGGCCACCAGTCTCGCCACGCCGGCCCAGCTGCTCGACCCGCGCTGGATCGCGTCGCGCGCCGCCGGAATCGACCGCGCCCGTGCCACACCGTCGGCGACCCTGGCACCCTGGTCCGCCGCGGCAGCGGCCGCGGCCGCGGCTGGCGCCGCCGCCCGCGACGCCGGCGAGACCACCCACCTCTCGACGGTCGACGGCGAGGGCAACGCCGTCGCCCTGACCACGACCCTCAACGGCCTCTTCGGCTGCGGGCTGTACGTGCCCGAGATCGGCTTCCTCAACAACGAGATGGACGACTTCGCGACTTCTCCCCGCCCGGCGGCGGCCGTCCGGCGGCCGCTCGAACTGTCGCAGGCCGAGGCTAACGCCATCGCGCCGCGCAAGCGTATGCTGTCGTCCATGACGCCCACGATCGCATGGCGGGACCGCGAGCGGATCGTCCTGGGGGGACGCGGCAGCCTGCGCATCCCCACCGCCACGGCCCAGGTGCTGCTCGACCTGCTGGTGGACCACGACGGGCTGCAGGCCGCGGTCGACCGCCCCCGCCTCCATCACCAGGGACTGCCCGACCGGCTCGAGGCCGAGCCCGGCGCGCTGTCGCCGGAGACGGTGCGCGAGCTGCAGCGGCGCGGCCACCGCGTCGTCACCGCCCGTCCCGAGGACGGCTCCCGCGTCACCGCCGTCCGCCGGCTGGCCGATGGCAGCTTCGAGGCGGCGGTGGACCCGCGCGGGGCCGCTGCGGTCGGCGGCCAGGGAGTGATCGCGGTGACCGCGGCCGGGGGGCGGCACCGATGAGAACGATGAGAACGATGAGAACGACGACGAGCATGTCGAGCGCCGCGAGCACGGGAAGCGCCGGCGGGCGGGCGCGGATCGCGGCTCTCGCCGCCCTGCTCGCCCTGAGCGCCTGGCCGGCCGCCACGGCGGCGGCGCCGCCCCAGCAGCCGGCCGCGCCGCGCGCGGAATCCCTGGCGGGGGCGGCGGAGGCAACGGGCCAGGCGGGGCAGGCACCGCCGGCGCCGCCCGAGAGATTCGAGGAGAAGGTCCTCGTCCGCGAGATCGAAGCCGTCGTCGAGCTCCCGGAGTCGCTGCGGGAGTCGCGGCGCAAGGCGCTCGGACCCCAGGACTTCCAGGTCACCGAGGACGGCCGCTTCCGCCAGGTGGTGAAGGCGTCCCCGGTGATGGCGGGCGAGGCCGGTCCCTGGCAGCTGGTGATCTATGTCGACAGGGTGCTGGCCGAGCCCGAGACCATCTTCGTCACCGCCAATGCCCTGGCGCAGCGGTCGGCGCAGCTGACCGCCCTCGGCACGGTCGCGCTGGTGGTCGCCGATCCGGCGCCGCGGATCTTGCTGGCGGAGACCCGCGAGCCGAAGATGCTCGAGCAGGCGCTGACCGACATCGCCGCCCAGGCCGAGCGGCAACGCACCGCGTCCTCCCATGCCGCGCCGGGCCAGGCGCCGGGAGCCGCTTCCGGGCAGGCCCCGGGGCAGGCCTCCGGGCCGGCGTCCGGATCCGCGAAGCCGCAGGCGCAGCCGGGATCCGCGGCGCGCCGGGAGAAGTTCGCCGCGCCCGGGCCCGAGGTCGTTCGGCGCCAGGAGGACCAGCTCGTCGCGCTCCTGGCCGGCCGCTCCGGCGGCGGTCCACGCGCCGTGGTGCTGGTCGCCAACGGCTTCGACACCTCGACCTCGGGCGGCGGCGCCGACAGCGCCAAGGAGGCCGTGGCCGAAGAACCGGGCCGCACGCTGGCGGCCTACGGCTGGATCACCCTGGCGGCGCCGATGCGGCGGCAGGAGCTCGGCACTCCGCATCGCGAGATGACCGACATCGAGCGCATCCGCCAGAGCAACTCCGGGCGCGACGCGCCGGGCAGCCGGGTGCCGCCCGAGATCCTGCCGCAGGCCTCCCCGAAGAGCAACCTGCAGTACGACGAGGTGCTGAGCCTGTTCGTGGAGCCGACCTCGGCTACCCTCATCGCGATGGCAAGCGCGACCGCCGGCACGGTGATCGGCACTCCGCTGCAGCTGACCACGGCGCTCAAGGGTCTCACCAAGCGGTGGCACATCTTCTATCTCGCGCCCGACCCGGAGGACGGCAAGACGCGCCCGGTCGAGGTGCATCTCTCGCCCGAGGGCACCCCGCTGCGGACGCCGGTCTGGCGCCGCTCCTCGACTCCCGACGCGGTGGCGGCGGCCCGCCTCCGCCAGGTCCTGGCCGGCGGCGCCGAGCACGGCACGCTGCCGCTGACGGTGACGGCGACCCTGGTGACCGCGGCGCCCGCCCGCCCCGGCGACCAGCGCCGGTCGCTGCGCGTGACCGTGGGCGCCTTCTCCCCGCCCGACTCGATGGCGGCGGGGCCCTTCCGGCTGTCCATCGCCTTCGCCGGCGGCCCCGGCGCCGCGCCCACCGTCGAGCACCGCCTGCTGACCGGCGCCGGCCTCACCGAGAAAGGCTGGACCGAGACCCTGCCGCTCGACGTGCCCCCGGGCGCCCGCAAGCTGGGAGTGGCGGTCGAAGACCTCACCCATCAGCTCTGGGGGGCGACGGGCGTCGACCTGGGAGCGCCGCCGGCCACCCACTGATCGCAGGAAGGACGTCATGGCCACACGGGACTCCGCTCTCAAATTCACCTACGACGACCTCGCGCTCTGGCCGGACGACGGCAAGCGGCACGAGCTCATCGACGGAGACCACTACGTGACGCCGTCACCCATGCTGCGGCACCAGGACATTGCCGGACGGCTGTACTCGAAGATCCTGACCTTCTTGCACGACCACCCGCTGGGCTGGGTGTACATCGCGCCCACCGACGTCGTGCTGTCGCCGAAGAACGTGCTCGTACCGGACCTGCTTTTCGTCACCCGCGAGCGCCACCCGGTCCTCACCCCGAAGAACCTGCAGGGCGCGCCGGACCTGGTGCTGGAGGTGCTC
>DATNKH010000506.1:0-7706 GCA_035603475.1 Thermoanaerobaculia bacterium | reverse complement strand
GGCGCGGGCCCGCCGCGCAGCAGGTAGTCGATCACCGCTCCGTCCGGCGGGTTCGTCCCCGCCGGCTCGTCGGGCGGCAGCGGCGTATCGGTATAGAGGCCGCGCCGCAGGCGCCAGGCGGCCGCCGGCCGGAACAGGTGCGCCGGAGGCGCCGTCGCCGCCGTCATGCCGGCGTCGAGCTGGCGCAGCGGCGAGACGTCGTCGAGCACCCAGAACGACCGCCCGTGCGTGCCGGCCACCAGGTCGGCGCCATGCACCGCGAGGTCGCGCACCGAGGTCGCCGGCAGGTTGAGGCGCAGCGACTGCCAGCTGTCGCCGTCGTCCAGCGAGACGTAGACCCCGCGCTCCGTGGCGGCGAAGAGCAGCCCGCGCCGCACCGGATCGCCGCGCACCGCGTTGACCACCTCGCCGTCCGGGATGCCGCGGGTGATCTCCTGCCAGCTCTTGCCGTAGTCGCGCGTGCGGTAGACGTGCGGGCGCAGGTCGTCGAGCCGGAAGCGGTTCACCGCCGCGTAGGCCGCCGCGGGATCGAAATGCGACGCCTCCATGACCGACACCTTGCTCCACGGCGTCAACGCCGGCGGCGTCACGTCCTGCCAGTGCCGGCCGCCGTCGCGGGTGAGCTGGATCAGCCCGTCGTCGGTGCCGACCCACAGCTGGTCGACGTCCTGGAACGACGGCGCGACCGTGTAGATCACGCCGCGGTGAGCGCCGTGCTGCGGATCACCGGCGGCGAACGGTCCGAGCACCGGCGGCACGGCCGGCTTGCGGCGCGTCAGGTCGGGGCTGATCGTCTGCCAGCTGCGGCCGCCGTCGGTGGTCTTGAAGAGCACGCTGGCGCCGAAGTAGAGAATCCTCGGATCGACCGGCGAGAACAGCAGCGGCAGCGTGCGCACGTAGCGAATCTCGCCCGAGCGCACCGCCTCCGGCGACACGTCCTGCACCTCGCCGGTCGCCCAGTCGAAGCGCTGCACCTTGCCGCCATAGATCAGGTTCGGGTGCAAGGGATCGGGGGCGACGTACCCGTACTCCTCGGCGCCCACCGGATGCCAGTCGCGGAAGGTGACCTCGCCGTCGTTGCCTCGGCTGACGATCCCGGCCGAGCCGCTCTCCTGCTGGCCGCCGTAGACCCAGTACGGGAAGCGGTCGTCGGTGATCACGTGGTAGAACTGCGCCGTCGGCTGGTTGTACCAGGAGCTCCAGGTCACGCCGCCGTTGAGGCTGACCGCCGCTCCCTGGTCGCCGGCCAGCAGCAGCACCTGCGGGCGGTCGGGGTCGATCCAGATCCGGTGGTAGTCGTCGCCGCCCGGCGCCCCCTTGAAGGCGGTGAAGCTCACGCCGCCGTCGGTCGAGCGATAGGTCGAGGTGTTGCACACGTAGACCTTGTCCGGGTCCTTCGGGTCCACCTCGACCTCGGCGAAGTCGCCGCCGCGCCCCCAGATCCGCGGCTCGGAATTCACCCTCTGCCAGCTGCCGCCGCCGTCGGTCGACTTGTAGAGGCCGCTCCCCGGCACCTGGAACGAGGCGCCGATCTCCCATGGCGCCTGGCGCGCGGCCCACAGCGAGGCATAGAGGATGCGCGGATCGGCAGGGTCGAAGGCCAGGTCGACGGCGCCGGTGTTCTCGTCGCGGTACAGCACCTTCTCCCAGCTGTGGCCGCCGTCCGTCGAGCGGAACACCCCCCGCTCCGCGTTCGGGCCGTAGGGATGCCCGAGCACCGCCGCGAACACCCGGTTGGGATCGTGCGGGTCGACCAGGAGCGCCGGGATCTGCTGGCCGTCGCGCAGCCCGAGATGCTCCCAGGTCTCGCCGCCGTCCGTCGACTTGTAGATCCCGTCGCCCACCGACAGGTCGGGGCGCTGCAGCCCCTCGCCGCTGCCGGCGTAGATCACCCGCGGGTCGGAAGCCGCCACCGCGAGCGCGCCGATCGACTGCGTCGGCTGGCCGTCGAACAGCGGCCGCCAGGTCCTGCCCGCGTCGTCGGTCTTCCAGACGCCGCCGTTGTTGACCCCCACGTAGAACACGTCCGGCTGCCCCGGCACCCCCACCGCCGCCACCGTCCGCCCACCGCGGAACGGGCCGATCAACCGCCACCGCAGGGTCGACAGCAGGCCGGGGTCGAGCCCGGCACCGGCGGCGCCGGCAACCGGCACCGCGCCCTCGGCCGGAGGTTCAGCAGGAGCCGCGGCCACGACCGGCCGGACACGGGCGAGGGCCAGGCCGGCGAACAGGAGGATGAGGGTGAAGCAGCTGCAGCGGCGGCTGAGGCGCCAGAGGCTACGGCAGGCAGGGCGGCAACCGGCGAACGCGACGACGCGGGCTGGGCTCACGCTGGGACCTCCAAGAAGAAAGAGGCCCTAGTGTAGTGCACCCGGCGACGGCGCACCGGCCGCCGGTCCCTGTTCTACCTGCCGCCGCCCTCGCTCGCGGCGCGCTGCGGCAGCAGGCCGACGACGCCCCGGCCTTCCTCGACGCGGTAGATGCGGTTGACCGGCACCGCGGCGGGCGAGAGCTTCTCGACCAGGCCGCTCGGCCAGCGGATCTCGAGCTCGTCGATGCGGGCGGCCGTGCCCAGGCCGAAGTGCAGCCGGGTCGAGCTCTGGCTCTCGAAGCCGTTGCCGCCGTTGACCTCGCGGATGAGGCGCTGGCCGCCGGCGCGCAGGGTGACGCGGGCGCCGATGGCGTCGCGGTTCGACTTCACGCCGGCGAGCTTCAGCTCGATCCAGTTGCCGGCGCCGGCGGTGCGGTTGTGGTAGAGCAGCGAGGGCTGGTCGCGGTTGGTCTGGAGGAAGTCCAGCAGGCCGTCGTTGTCGAAGTCGGCGACGCCGAGCCCGCGGCCGTCGAGGTCGTTGTCGACTCCTGCCAGGGCGCCGATCTCCTGGAAGGTGCCGTTGCCGGCGTTGCGGAAGAGCTTCTTCTTCTGGTGGCCGCTCCAGGTCATCTCGCCGATCTCGGGCCAGGCCTCGAGGTCCGAGAAGTCGAATCCCGGCCGCATGATCGCCTTGCCGAGGGTCGGCACGTAGTTGCGGTCGCCCGCCGTGTGCATGCCGTTGGCGGCCATCAGGTCCTCCCAGCCGTCGTTGTCGAAGTCGGCGAACTTGGCGGCCCAGCCCCACAGCGTCGAGTAGGTGCCGGTCTCGCGCGACACG
Organism: Thermoanaerobaculia bacterium; assembly: GCA_035603475.1. Classification (GTDB taxonomy): domain Bacteria; phylum Acidobacteriota; class Thermoanaerobaculia; order Multivoradales; family UBA5704; genus JASLEW01. The sequence continues at coordinate 4,557 of DATNKH010000506.1, read as the reverse complement.
TCGGTGAAGGTGAGCCTGCCGCGCGCGTCGATGCCGTTGTTGTGCCACAGCATGTTGCCTTCCTGCATGAAGTCGTCGGTGATGTTGGTGACGTAGATGTCGAGCCAGCCGTCGTGATCGTAATCGGCGAAGTCGACGTTCATGCCGTGCTTGCTGTCGTAGCCGATGGCCGCGGCGGTGGCGTCGCGGAAGGTGCCGTTGCGGTTGTTCAGGAACAGGTAGTCGGTGCCGAAGTCGCCGGCCAGGTAGAGGTCCTGCCAGCCGTCGTTGTCGAGGTCGGCGTGCCCGAGCGCGAGGATCCAGCCGGGGAGCCTGCCGAGCCCGGCCTTGTCGGTGACGTCGGCGAACGTGCCGTTGCCCTGGTTCCGCCAGAGGGTCACGCCGCCGCCGTTGTCGGCATGCTCGATCGAGTTCGGCAGCACGTGCGGGTCCTTGAGATCGAACAGGTCGACCGCCTTCAGATAGTTGCCGAAGAGCAGGTCGAGGTGGCCGTCGTTGTCGTAGTCGAAGGCGATCACCGCCACGGTGTTCGCGGGCTTGCGGTCGAGGCCGGAGGCGGCGGTGACGTCGCGGAACCTGCCGTTGCCCTCGTTGTGATAGAGGATCGGCGTGCCGTAGCGGATCACCAGCAGATCGATGCGGCCGTCGTTGTCGTAATCGAACCAGAGGGCGCCGGTGACCTCGGAGCGCGCCTCGTTGCCGCCGCCCACTCCCGCCGCCGCCGTCACGTCCGTGAAGGTGATGCGGCCGTCCCGGTCGGGACCGTTGTTGTGCAGCAGGTGGTTCGGCTGATCGGTCCCCGACTCGGTGATGAAGACGTCGTCGTAGCCGTCGTTGTCGTAGTCGCCGACCGCCACCGCCGCGCCGCCGCCCGGGAACAGGCTGAGCACGCCGCCGTTCCGGGCCGCGAAGATGCGCGCGTGGTGAGGGATGTGGGCTCCCGCCCGCACGCTGATCTCCTCGAAGCGGATGCGCTCCTGGGGCGCGCCGGTCGCCGGGAGCGCCGGCGGCGCCGGGGACGCCGCGGGTGCCGCGGGCGCCGATGATGCTGGTCGCGCGGCGACCAACGGCGGCGCGGCCGCCATCGCCGGTGCAGCTGGCATGGCCGACCCGGCGGGCGCAGCCGGCGCGGCCGGCAACGCGATGCCCGGTACGGGCGCCAGGGCCAGTACCCCGCTCGCGACGATCGCCATCGTGGCGGGCACCCTCCAAGCGAGCAAGGCAAGCGGATTCGGGTACCGTGCAAGAGCCATTTTGGCGCCTCCCTTCGTGATTTCGAGCAAGGTCCTCCATAATTTGACGGTGTTGCATTAGGTAAAAAGCGAGCCTGCTTCGGGAACGGCCGGGATGAGCCGCTGCCCGGCTTTCCCGTACACTAGCGATCGTGAGCAACCTCGCTTCGCCCGCATCCGCCGCTTCGCCCGCTTCTCCGGCTTCGCCGCCGGCGCCGGCGCCCCGCGGCCAGCCGGCGCCGGCCTTCGAGCCCGTGTCGCCGGTGGACCATGCCTGGCTGCGGATGGACGAGCCGGCCAACCTGATGCAGATCAACGGCGTGCTGGTCCTCGACCAGCCGGTGGACGTCGAGCGGATCAAGGCGATCGTGCGCCGCCGCCTCCTCCCCATCCGGCGCTTCCGCCAGCGCGTGGTCGCGGGACGCGGCGATCACCCGCGCTGGGAGGACGACCCCGCCTTCGACCTCGACCGCCACGTGCTGGCGGCCTCTCTGCCCGCGCCCGGGGACGACGGCGCGCTGGCGGCGGTGGTCGGCGAGCTGATGAGCACCCCGCTCGCCGCCGACCGCCCGCTGTGGGAGTTCCGCCTGCTGCAGCCTTACCGCGGCGGCTGCGCACTGTTGTCGCGCATCCACCACGCGATCGGCGACGGCGTGGCGCTGATGCTGGTGCTGCTCTCGCTGACCGATCTGCAGCCATCCGGCCCGCCCACGGTCCGGCCGTCGCCCGACGACCCGATGCCTCCCGAACCGCCGGAGACGCCGGCGTCATCGGAACCGGAGCCGGAGCCGGAGCCGGAAACCAACCCCTTCACCGAGCTCTTCTGCCATCCGCTGCACGACATCGCCAGGATCCGCGCGCTGGCCGACGAGATCTCGCCGGAGCTGATGCGCCTGCTGCATGCCCCGGTCGAGGCGCTGCGGCGCTCGCGCCTGCTCACCGGCATCGGCGGCGTCGGCGCCTTCGGCCGCCTGGTGGGCCGCTCCGCCGATCCCAGCACCCCCTTCAAGGGGCCGCTCGGAGTGCCGAAGGCGGTCGCCTGGTCCGAGCCGCTGGCGCTGTCCGAGGTCAAGGAGGTCGGGCGCGCGCTGGGCGGCTCGGTCAACGACGTGCTCATCTCAGCCACCACCGGCGCCCTGCGCCGCTACGTGGCGCGCCGCGCCGCGCCGCCGGCACGCCTCGACGTCCGCGCCGCGATGCCGGTCAACCTGCGGCCGCTCGCCAGGATGTCCCAGCTGGGCAATCACTTCGGCCTGGTCTTCCTGTCGCTGCCGCTCGGCATCGCCGACCCCCTGGCGCGCCTGGCCGAGCTGCGCCGCCGCTCCGCGGCGCTGCGGCGCTCGCCCGAGGCCGCGGTGGTCCTGCTCATCCTGCGCACCATCGGCCGGGTGCCGCTCGCGATGCAGCGCCTGGTGGTCAAGATCTTCGCCACCAAGGCGACGCTGGTGATGACCAACGTCCCCGGGCCGAACCGCACGCTCTATCTGGCCGGCAAGCCGATCCGCGACATCTTCTTCTGGGTGCCGCAGTCCGGCCGCGTCGGCCTGGGAGTCTCGATCCTCAGTTACGACGGCACCGTCCGGCTGGGCGTCGGCACCGATGCCGGCCTGGTGCCGGATCCGCAAGCGATCGTCGCCGGCTTCCACGAGGAGTTCGACGAGCTGCTGCGCCTCGCCCGCCGCCGCACGGCCTGACGCCGCTCGATGATTCCCTGGCATCGTTCCCGAGCGCCGCCCATGACGCCTCCGCGACCGCCGCGACCGCCATCTGGCGCCTGCCGTGACCTCTGAGGCTGGTCCCCGCCAGGAGGCCCAGCCGCCGGGTCCCATCCGTCGGCGCGACCGCCGCACGGCCGTCCTGGTGGCCCTGGCGGCGCTCCTCGTCTACAACCTCAACGGCAGGGTCATCGCTTCGAGCGACACCCGCGCCACGCGGTTCGTGCCCTTCGCCCTGCTCGAGGCCGGGACGCTGCGGCTCGACCCGATGCTCGACGTGGCGCGGACCTCGCGGCACGTCTACTGGGCGCTGCCGGCGCGGGGCGGCGGCTATGCCTCGCTCTTCCCGGTCGTCGCGCCCCTGCTGGTGACGCCGCTCTACGTGCCGGCGGCGATCCTCCTCGCGCGCCAGGGCTGGCCGCGCGAGGGGCTCGCCGCCGCCTCCTCGTTCATGGAAAAGCTGGCGGCCTCCTGCGTCGCGGCCGTCGCTGCCGGCCTCATGTACCTGCTGCTGCGCCGGCGCATGCGCCCGCCGCGGGCGCTCGGGCTGACCGTCGCCTTCGCGCTGGGGACCGAGACCTGGATGATCGGCAGCCAGGCGCTCTGGCAACACGGCACGGAGGAGCTGCTGCTAATCGTCGCGCTGCTCGCCCTCACCGGGCCGCTGAGCGCGGCGCGGCTGGCCCTCGGCGGCGCCGCCTGCGGCCTGGCGATCGCCGGCCGGCCGATCGACGCCCTGCTGGTGGCGCCCTTCGCGCTGCTCGCCCCCGCCTGGGCCGGGCGCCGGGCGGCCTGGTTCTTCCTCGGCGCCGCCGTCCCCCTGGCGCTGGTGCTCGCCTACAACCTCGATACCTTCGGCCTGGTGGGCGGCGGCTACCAGCTGTTCGTCATGAAGGGACGCCGCTACTTCGAGCAACCCATGGCCCGCGGGCTGGTCGAGATGCTCTTCAGCCCGGACAAGGGGCTCTTCTTCTACACCCCTTTCCTTCTCTTCCTGCCCGTCTACCTCCGGCGAGCGCTGGCGGGGAACACGGCCGGACCGGAAGCGAGCCCTCCGGGTACCATGCCCGGCACCGCCGAGGAGCCGCCCGGCACCGACGCGGAGCGGCCTCGCACCGCCGCGGATCGGACCGACATTGCCGCGGAACGGCCAGGCCCTGGCCTGGGCTTGCCCGGCGCCAGCTCCGGCGGCGCCGAATGGCTCGCGGCTGCCCGCTCCGATCGCACGCTGACCGCCTTCCTGCTCGCCGGCATCATCGCCCAGCTCGTCGTCTACTCGCGGTCCGACTGGCGGGGAGGGACGTGCTACGGGCCGCGCTACCTCGCGGACCTCCTGCCGCTGGCCACCTGGATGCTCGCCCCGGTGGTCGAATCGCTCGCCGCGCTCCCGCTCGTCCTCTTCCGCTGGGCCGTCGTCTTCTCGATCGCCGTCCAGGCCGTCGGCGCCTTCTGCTATCCGCGCGGCGCCAGCGACCTGCGCATCGAGGCCGAGCACTCGCGCCTCCCCGCCTACTTGATCGAGGCCCCCGCCGGCATCGTCACTCCGGGCTGGGTCGAGTGGCTCGGCGGGCGCTGAGCCAGGCGCGGCGCGCGGAGCCGGTCGCAGCTCG
>DATNKH010000505.1:0-6341 GCA_035603475.1 Thermoanaerobaculia bacterium | reverse complement strand
GACCTCGCCGACCTTCGCCAGGGTACGACAGCCGCCGACGACCGCGCGGGGGGGAGGGCGGCGGGCTCCGCGGCCGCCGCCGTGCCGGCCAATCCCGCGAGCACCGCTTCGTAGAGGTTGCCGCTCGCCGCCTCGCTCATGGGAGGCTTATATCAGCTGGCCGGCGGGGTGCCCTGACACGCGCCGGCAGGAAGAGGCGGTCGGCCCCTTTGTCCGCGAACCAGGCGATCCCTTCGTACACGAGATCGAGCTGCAGCCGGTAGTCGCCCGGCCGCTCCGGCGCGATGACCGGGATCCAAATCGTCGCGGATCGTCCCGGTGCGAGCGGCTCCCTCAGATCGGACCGCGCCCCGTAAGGCCCTGCTCCGGCGGCGCTCCACCAGCAGTAGGCGAGGCGGACCGCATAGGTCCCTGAACGCGCCGGGTCGGCTGCCGCCGCGTCCGGCCAGATCCGGTCGCCGGCGTTCCGGACGGTGACCAGCGCCAGCACGCGCTCCTTCGGCTCCAGATCCTCGATCACGCCCGCCGACGCCCAACCCATGGACCAGTTCATCCGCCGCCAGACCACGCGCTGCCAGGCGACTCTGAACGCGCTCTCCGGCGGGCGCGGTGGTGGCGGTGGCGAGCGCTGGCCGTGCCGCGCGAGCCAGGTCTGGAAGTCTTCGACCAGCATGAGGTGGCGAGAGTCCCAGTTGGCCTCGGGGTAGCCCATCATCCGCGCGTGCCAGCTCGAGGCCGGGTAGCAGACCGCGCCGTCGATCTCGACCAGAGCCGACCAACCGGCGAGCAGCAACGCGCCGGCCCGGCCCCAGAAGTGCAGCGCCGGCACGACGAGGCCCGCCGCAAGGGCCAGGATGGGCAGGGTTTCGGTCAGGTAGCGCGGGCCGAAGGAGCCGCCGCCGGACCAGGTAGTGGTGCTGGCGTGAAGCAGCGCGTACAGCACGGCGGCGGCACCGAACGAGGCCAGCAGGGGCTCGCTGCGCCACCGGCGAAAGGCGAGAGCCAGGCCCCACAAGCCCAGCAGTGCGGCCGGCGAGAACGCGAGGAGGCCTCGATTCGGGCTCAGGAGCAGCCCCGCGAGGCCAGCGGCGGCGACCCTCGGCTGGAAATAGGAAGTGAACTGGTTGTAGCCGCCGAGCAGAGTGTCGTAGTAGTACAGGTTGTAGGCGAGCGTCCCTACGAGCGGCGGCAGGCTGCCGAGCACGAACCAGAGAAACGCGCTCCGCCGCCGCCCCGGGGCATCGCCGCGCAGCCAGAGGAAGGCCGCGCCGGCCGCGAGGAACAAGGCGTTGTGCGGCCGTACCGCGAAGGCCATGCCGAGACAGAATCCCGCCGCCGCGACCTTCGCGGCTGCCGTCCCTGTCGCTCCCGGCGCCTGCTCCGTGGCCGGACCGCGCCGCGGCAGCGCCAGGAAGAACATGCCCAGCAGGATGCATAGCACGCCGGGGCCGTGCTGCCAGAGCAGCTGGCTGGCGATCCCCCACATGCCGCTGCCCAGGCCGAAGGCGAGGGCGATCGCCGCCGCCGCGCCGGCGCTCACCCGCTGGCGTAGCATGACGAACAGGAGGGCGACGGACGCCGCCGCCAGGCTCGCGGCGGCAAGCTTCTCGGCGCGCTTGCTGGCCTCGAACAGCCAGCTCGGCGAGTCGTGCCCGCGAGCGCGCAGCCAGATGTAGCAAGGAAGGTAGACCGGCAGCGCCACGAAAGCGGCGCCCACCGGGTAGAGGGAGACCACCGAGGAGCGCCGGTACTGCACGTAGTAGTGAGCAGGGTCCCCGATGACCTGCTCGCGAAACGGGTCCAGCGTCAGCGTGCGATACCCCAGGATCGAAAAGGGGAGCAGGCGGTTCGGGACGTTGTCGCCGGCCGGCGGCAAGATCCGGCCGTTCGCCAGATAGGCCGCCAGGCACAGCACACCCAGGCAACCACCGATCAGCCAAGACCGCAGGTTCGGCAGCAGAAGGGCCTCCGGTGTCTAGTGGCCCGTTCGGTTACTGAAAGCGAAGTGCCACCTCATAGGCGCCTGGTCCGCAAACGGCCGGGAGCGTGGGTATCCGTTTCCGGCTGCGCCTCCGGCTCGGTGTGGGCGTGGCCGCGGGGCCGGAGGAGGCGCATGGTGCGCAGGAAGAGGTCGTAAGCCGGGATCAGCAACACCGGCGGCGTCACCTCCATCACCGACTCTTTCCAGGAGTGCGCTCCGCGCCGCTTCCACGAAGCCACGACGCCCCTGATCGAGCTCTCCACCGCAGGATCGGGCGGCCCCTTGCTGGCGATGCCCAGGACGGTGTGGGGCAGGCGGGCCAGGCCGCACATCTCGACGGCGATGGGGTAGAGGGCGTCGCCCATCAGCGAGCGGAAGGCGCTGGCGGTAAAGCGCCAGTAGTCGTCCGGGTAGGCGTGGATGGGGAAGTACCAGACCGAGGTCAGGATGAGGAGCCCCCCGGGCCGCAAGCAGCGGTGGAGCTCCGCCATCGCCCGCCAGGGCTCGCGGACGTGCTCGATGGTATCGAAGAGCAGAGCCGTCCCCACCGAGCCGTCGGGGAGGTCCAGGGCGTGCAAGTCCTGGATCTCGTCCACCCCTGGACCGGTGCGCGCGTCGCAGCCGACGAAGCGCTGGCCGGGGAAGAAGTCACGCACGAAGGGGAGGTGTTCCTGGCCGGGCACACGGAAGGAGCCGAACTCGTAAATCGGCGAAGGGAACGGAACCTTGTCCGTGAGGCTCGCGAGCAGCTTCAGCAGCGTGATTCGCATGGCCTCCCCTGCGACTCACCGGCCGCCCCCGCCCCGAGCAGGACCGGAAGGGTCCGCCAAGTCATCTGCGTCGCCCGGTGCAGCAGATCGCCGGAATCGACGACCAAGCTTCGCCGATTCAACAGGGGCATGGATGCGAGGGGATGTTGTAGCAGAGCGCTGCCCAACCAACCGTCAGCCGTCAGCGTGTTGCCCGTTCGGGTCGAGAATAGCATATTCCGGCCCCGAGAAAGCGATAGACTCGCCGCCCCGTGACCTCACCTCGGCTCAAGAGCTCGGAACGCTACGTATTGAAGGACTTCCCGGGATCGTCCCACCGCGTCCTGGCGAGTTGGATCGGGGAGATGGTCCTGGGGAGCCGCTTGCTCGAGCTGGGACCCTTCTCGGCCCATATCGCGCAGCTCGCGCGCCGTCCGGGTCTCGTCTGGGTGGGGCTCGAAGGTGCCCTCGACTGCCTTCCGGCGCTCGCCCGCTGGCTTTCCGCCGCGGCCATCGTCGAGCTCGACACGCTGGAGCGCCTGCCCGCGGGCTGCGACGCCATCCTGGTTGCCGACACGCTCGAGCACCTGGCCGACCCCGAGCGCATCCTCGACCTGGCCTACAAGGCCCTGCACCCCGGCGGTCTCTTCTTCATCTCGGTCCCCAACGTCGCCAACGTCTCGGTACGGCTCGCCTTGCTCTGCGGCCGGTTCGACTACCGCGACCGCGGCATCCTCGACCGCACCCACCGGCGCTTCTTCACCCGCGCCTCGCTCGATCGAGCGCTCGAGAGCGCCGGCTTTCAGATCGTGCGCCGCTCGGTTACCACGATCCCCTTGCCGCTGGCCCTGCCGCGGCTGCCGCGGCCGCTACTCGGTCTGGTCTCGGCCATTCTCGGCGGCTGCACACGCCTCTTCCCGACCCTGTTCGGCTACCAGCTCCTGGCCGCGGCGCGGCGCCCGCCGGTCCCAGCTCGGTGAGCGGGCGGCAGGGTCAAGGGGGACCGCCGCCCAGGACCGGCGCTACTGGAAGTAGCCGGTGACGTCGATGACCAGCTGGACCGTTCCGACGCCGCCGAGCCAGACAGCCAGGTCATTGGGTGCGGCGCCCAGCGGCACGATGGCGCCGTTGGCGAGTGCCGAGTCCGCGTTGGTCCAGTTGATGGTCGCGACGTTCGGCAGCGACGAGTTCGCCGGATACAACGTCAGGAAGCCCCCACCCGAAGGACCGGTCATGTTCGGAGACACGATGGTGACGTTGATGGTCACCGCCGCGGCGCCGTTCGGCACGCCGCAGAGGCCCTGCATCTGGAACACCCGCGGTCGGGTGCCGGGAAAGGTCAGCGCCGGCCCGCCGTCGGTGCCGGTCGCGTTCCGCGTGTCGACGACGCGGCACGGCGTCAGGGCGTTGTACTGAAACGGTCCGGCGGCAAGGGCGGTCCCCGGGAACGACGTTGCCATCGCCACCATCAGCCCCACGAGGACCAGGACGGCCTTCAGGGTATGGGAACCGCTGGAAGCAGTGAGCCGAGAGATGCTACGAGGACTCAACATGGATATCTCCTTATGCGCCGGGTCGATTACCGGATGCCTGTAGAAACGGGCCAACCATGACAGCTGGTCACTTTCAAGCTGGACCAGCCGTAACATTACCCTCCGCTTAAGTGCCTGTCAATGCCCGGTCAGAGCTCGGTAACCCAGAGCTGGCGTCTCGAGACCGCTCTCAGAACCGCCGCTGGACCTTCCCGTGCAAGAGCACCGATGGCCTGAACCCTAGCCGAGATGCGGGCCGCTGTCTGTGACATCCTCCACACCCACCATCCCGGCGGTCCAGGTTTGCTCGAAAAGCACCCCCAGCGCTGCACAGCAATCGACGTGCCAGCCGGGGCGGCGAGCGCCTGCCATGCAGCATGCCCCCATCCTGGAGCGAAACCGCTGGGCAAGGCCAGGGGGAAAGACCCCAGCCGGCCGGGGGAGAAACCCCCAGTCCACTCGCCGCGGGCCGGCGAAGCGCACGTCCGATTACTGGAAGTATCCGTTGATGTCGAGCACAAATTGCACCGTGCCGTTGCCGGGGGCGACCTGGGAACTGACGGTGACCGCGCCGCCGACGTCGAGCGAGAGCACGGCGTTGTTCCCCCGCGTCTGGCCGGACGCCACCCAGTTGATGTTGCCGACCCCCGTGATGCAGCCAGGCCCGATAGTCAAGAACCCCGAGCCGCTGCCGCCGGTGACCGTGACGTTGGCCGAGACGGCCTTGGCCCCGGCCGGGATCCCGCACTGCCCCGCCAGGACGAAGCTGCGCTGCACGGTGCTGGTGAGCGCCGGGCTGCCGTAGACGCCATCCGCCACACCGGAGCAGTTGCTCGCACCGGTGGAGCAGCGCGTGTCGACGATGCGGCAGGGGGGCAAGGCGAAGAACTGCGAGGAGGTGCTGTGGATCGAGCAGCTGCCACTGCAGCTGCCGGCGCCCGGGACGAGCCCGAGGCGGTCGATGCTGTGCCGGAACATCCCCCAGGGTGGGGCGTTGTCGCTGTAGGACGAGCCGCCCGGGCCGCTGGTCGGCGGGTTCCAGGCGTAGACCACCGCGTCGCCGACGCTTGGAAAGGCCGCCGTGCTCGAGACGGCGACGACCTCGATCTTGCCGTCCGCATGGTCGGTCTCGAGGTCGCCGACGACCACGTTGGTCAGGGGGGAACTGGTGCCGAAGGTGAACTTGGTGCCGCTGCACGACGTGCTGGCCTGGGTGAGCTGGTTGCCCTGGTTGTCGAGGATCACCACCTCCCAGCCGGTCGTCATGAGGACCTCGGGATGGCCGTCGCCCATCACGTCGGCGATCACCGGCTCGCCGAGCGAGGTGGTGTTGCCGTTGAAGTCCTTCGGCTGCGTCTTCCACAGCAGGGTGCCGTCGCCCTTGAAGGCGTAGACGTGGAAAGTGCCGCTCGGCCCCGTGTTGTCGTCGGTGACGACGACCTCGAGATGGCCGTCGCCGAGGAGGTCGGCGACCGCCGGCGTGGTGCCGACCTGCCCGTCCACCGCCACCGGCCAGCCGGTCACGTTCGAGCCGTCGCAATGATAGGCGTAGACCTGGTGCGTCGGGTGATAGGTCGGCGGGGCGTAAAAGGCGCCGGTGCCAACGATGATCTCGGGCTTGCCGTCGCCGTCGATGTCGGCAACCACCGGCGTGCTGTTGATCGTCTGGTCGACGCACTTCGGGAATCCGGTCACCGACGCGCCGTTGTAGCGCAGCACGCGCAGGCAGCCGCCGTTCACCAGGTAGTTGTCGGTGCCGATGATGATGTCGGGCCGCCCGTCGCCGTCGATGTCGTAAAGGGCCGCCGAGGAGAAGACCGTGTCGCCGACGTCGACCGGCCAGCCCGTCTTGGCCGTCCCGGTCGCGGCGTCGACCATGTAGACGTTGTGGTCGAAGGAACCGAAGACCACCTCGAGCTTGCCGTCGCCGTCGACGTCGCCGATCGCTGGAGTGCCGACCACCGGGGCGTGGGTCCAGTTGTTGGTGCCGTCGTTGAAGGGGGCGGTGGCGATCGACCACATCAGCGTGCCGTCGCGGCGGAAGGCGCTGACGCCCCCCTGATGGGGGGGATCGAAGGT
>DATNKH010000504.1:0-4221 GCA_035603475.1 Thermoanaerobaculia bacterium | reverse complement strand
CTCCACCTGCCGGCGGCATGCCGCGGCGGGCTCGACGCGCTGTCGGGCGAGTTCACGCTCCGCTTTCCCCACGGCCGCCGCATCCGCCGCGGCACCCTCGCCGAGCCGGTGGGCGCCTGCATCCTGCGCGGCCAGGTGGCGGACCTCCTCGCCCGCGCCACCGCCGTCGGCCGCGAGACCGTGGCGGCGGGAGCCGGGTGGTGCGCCAAGGGTGGCCAGAAGCTGCCGGTCTGGGCAACCGCGCCGGCCCTGCGCCTGGAAGGAGTGGCCGTCGAGGCCGATGGTTAGCGCTCCCCCAGGTGCGGCGGGCGACGCCGCGGCCGCGGAGGTGCTCCGGGATCTGGTGCGGCGCGGTCTGGCAGAGGCCGAGGTCCTGACCAAGCGCGGGCGCTCGCGGCGGTTGGTGCTCGAGCTCGGGAGCGAGACCTCGACGTTCAGCCAGGAGCGCGCCTGGGCGGTACGAGCCAGCAGCCGGCGCGCGTCGTTCTTCGCCGCCGGCGCCGGCGAGCTGCCGGCCGGCGAGAGCGCCGCGCCAGGCAGTCCCGGAGGAGCCTGGCCGGAGGCGACCGGGCGCCCCTTCCGCCTGTCGGACCCCGAGGCCATCCCACCCTGGACCCAACCCTCCGACATCGAGGCGCCGCTGATCGGCGAGAGCGAGGGGCTGCGCCTGCTCGCCAGCCTGGGGAGCGCGCTGGCCGCGGAGCTGCCGGGCGCGAGGCTGCTCCATGCGGCGCTCGAGGACGGCTCGAGCGAGAGCGAGCTGGCGAGCAGCCGGGGCCTGCAGGTCGCCTGCCGGCGCCGCCTGGCGACCCTGCGCGTGGAGGCCGCCGGCCCCGGCCATCCGGGCGCCGGCGCGGCGCTCTACCTCGCCGCCCGCGAAGCCCGCCGTTTCCATCCGAAAGCCCTGGCACGGCGCCTCGCCGACCGGCTCTCGGTCGCGGCGGTTGGTGCGCCTCCCCGCCAGGTGAGCGCCGCCTCAGGCAAGCGAGGTTCCGGCGCGCATGGCGGAGAGATCCTGCTGGCCCCGGACGTGGCATCGGCGCTGCTCGCCGCCCTGCTGCCGCTGCTGGTGGGGCCCGCCGCCGTGGCCCGCGTCTCGGCGCTCCGCGACCGCCGCGGCCGGATCGGCAGCGAGCGCCTCACCATCGTCGACAACGGCCGGCTGCCCGGCGGCGCCCTCGAGTGCCCGGTCGACGGCGAGGGGATGCCCTGCCGCGAGACGGTGCTGATCGAGGAGGGCGTCTTCCGGCAGCCGCTGCTCGCCTGGTGGCAGGTCGACGGCGCCGCGCCCGGCGTCGCCAGCGGCTGCTGCCGCCGCGCCAGCTGGCGCGACCTCCCCGCTCCCGGTCCCACTCACCTCTACGTGCGTCCCGATCCGAAGCTCTCGGTGGCGGCGCTCCTCGCCGACGTCCGCCACGGCCACTACCTGATCGACGCCACCGGCCCGGCCCGCCTCGATGCCGAGGGAGATCGCTTCGAGCTGCCGGTCTGCGGCTTCGCGGTGGAGGCAGGCCGCGCCACCGCCCCGATCGCCGGCGCTCGCCTCTGCGGCACCGCCGCCACCCTGTTCAAGGGCATCGCCGCCGCCGCCCGCGATCTCTCCTTCCTCCCCCTGGACGGCATGCTCGGCTCCCCCACCCTCCTCGTCACCGGCCTGGAGCTGCGAGCGGGGCCTTGAGATCGCGACCGGCTCTCAGACCACTCCGGTCACTGCTTCGGCTTCCACAGGCCGACCGTGTTGCCTGCGGGGTCCTGCATCCATGCGAACGTGCCGGTGGGAATGTCCGTCGGCGGAACGAGGGTCTTCGCGCCGAGTGAATTCGCTTTCTGTAGAGCGGCTGCGACGTCGTCCACGCCCACGTAGAAGATGGTGTAGTGATGCGGCTCGTGGCCGAGCGCGGTGATGTGGCCCGTGATCCCGCCCGCTTCTGCCGCGATCATCGCGGCCGGGCCCATCGCGTCGATCTTCCAACCGAAGAGCTTCCGGTAGAAATCCTGCGTGCTTGCCGAATCCTCGCAGCCGATCTCGAAATGCACCACTGGATGAGGCATCTCTTTCTCCTGTCGCATGTCCAACGGGGGAAGACTTGAATGGAATCAGTTGGTCCTTGCTCCCTTGACGCCCTCGGCGAGAGTGAGGAGGATTGCCGGAGCAGAGGCGCCGATATTGATAGCCAGGATCGGGTTGTCCTTGATGCTGTAGGCTAAGACCAAGCCGCCGGCCGCAGCAGCAATGAGCAGCCTGACGGCCCAGAATCCCTTCTTATGGTAGCGGGCGGGGAACGGCGATTCGCTTTGGTAAAAATGGAAACAGGTAACAAGCTCAACGGAAGCACTGCCCAGGAAACCGAGGAGGAACGGAGCGGTGTATGGGACCAAGTTCACGGTCGGTCCTATACAACCCCCGACGAGCCTTTCACCTTCACCGGCTGGTCTTCCGTGGATAGAGCGACGTCTACGTTACCGACGTACTCCACGAGGCGTCTGACCAGGGTGCTCTCCAGCATCTTGGGTGCGAGCCACGCAGACAACAGCAGCAGGGCACCACCCCCCAGCATGAATACGGAGCCGATCTTTGGAGCGTCCTCTAGCAGTGCCCGAAGCATTTGAACCCCTCTTTCCCCGGTGAGCGTATCGCTTAACAAGCGTCTTGTCCACTACCGAATACATCGCATTTCCCCGCGCGCTTCGGCGATCGCAATCAGTCGAAGCCGCGGCTCGCGTAAGGCCTTTCTCCGTTTCGTCGTCACGGACCGCCTACGGCAGCGAGGAACTGCCACCCGCCCGCGGCAGCAACCCCGGCAGCAGGCGCGCCATGGCGTCGTCGAGACCGCCGGCGACGGCGGGATCAGTGGGACGCAGGCGGCGGGCGGCGGCGAAGGCGGCCGCGGCCTGTGACCTCTCGCCGGCCTCGCCGAGGAAGAGGGCGTGCAGGACCTGCGCCTCGAAGTCGTCCGGCCAGCGGCGCGCGGCTTCGGCGGCGAGGGCGAAGGCTTTCTCGTGCTGCCCCGCCCGCGATTCGGCGATCGCCAGCAGCTTGAAGCCGCGGCTGGCGTAGGGCCTGACGACCAGGGCTCGCCGGTAATGGAGCTCCGCCGCGGCGAGGTCGCCCTGCCGCAGGTCCAGATCGCCCAGCGAGATCAGCGCCCCGGGGCCCAGCGGGTCGAGCTCGACGGCCCTGGTCAGGGCGGCCCGGGCCGCCGGGAGGTCGCCATCCCGCAGCGCCAGCCTGCCCTTCTCGCCGAAGACCAGCGGGCTCGTCGGCTCGGCCTTCTCCATCGCGGCCAGGAAGGTGCGCTCGTCGTGGAAGATCGCGGCATAGCGGACGGCGAGGATGGCGAAGACGATCGCCAGCAGGGACAACAGCACGATCGCCAGGCGTTCTCGCCGGCGGTCGCCCTGCGCTAGCGGAGCCGCCTCCGATGCCGGGGACACCAGGGATACCAGGGATACCAGGAGCCACGGCAGGGCGAGCGACGGCAGGAACAGGTAGCGGTCCGTCACCATCCATTGCGGATCGAGCGCCCAGAGGCTGAGGACCGGCAGCAGCCAGACGACGGCCCAGGCCAGCGGCAGCGCGAGCTCTCGCCGGCGCTTGACGAGCCAGGCGGCTGCCAGCGCGAGGGCCAGCAGCATGCCAACGGCGAGCAGCACCGGCGCCGCGAACGGTCCGTAGACCGGACGCTCGGGGCGAAAGATGGAAAACCCGGCCGGCCAGACCAGCAGGCGCAGGTAGGTGACGAGCGCCACCGGCACCGAGGGCAGCGCGGCGCGGAAGCCGGGAGCGCCCGGGAACGGCAGCGCCAGGCCGCCGAAGATCGCGACGCGAACGGCGAGATAGAGCAGCGTCACGCCAGCCAGGACGCCGGCGGCCTGCCACAGCCGGCGCGACCGTGCCGGGTCGCTCTTCGCCGTGGCGAGCGCCCAGACGACGGCGAACGGCAGGAGCCCGATCGCCACCTCCTTCGAGAGCAGCGCCAGCGCGTAGGCGGCAGCGGCCAGGCCGATCGGCAGTCCGTCGCCGCCGGCGCGACGGCGCCAGAGGAGCGCGTGGAGGGCGGAGCAGACGAAGCCGGCGGCGAGCAGCTCCTGCAGACCCGAAGCCCAGGCGACCGAGCTGACATGGGACGGGTGCAGCGAGAAGACCAGCGATGCGAGCAGCGCCACCGGCGGCGAGAATCCGAGGCGCAGGAAGAACCCGCACACCAGCGCACCGATCAG
>DATNKH010000503.1:0-5493 GCA_035603475.1 Thermoanaerobaculia bacterium | reverse complement strand
CGGGTGGGTCGTGGGTCACTTAGCGAGGGTCCATCCCCTCCTGCCTCCCTTTGGGCGATGGGTTCCAAGGGAACCGACCTCGGACTTCGGCTGCCTCGCCCAAAGGGAGGCAGGAGGGGATGGACCCTCGCGAGGAAACTGACCCACTACCTCCGGGCGAGCGTTGGGAGGAATCCTATATGATGGCCGGCGCCGCTTCCTCTTGCCCGTGGCCCCTGGCCGGCCCGGCCCCGCCCGTCATGGCTCACCGCTATCCCGAGAGCGCCCTGTTCTACCGCCGGCTGGACCGCGACTTCCCGTTGGCGGTGCGCGGCGAAGGGGCATGGATCGTCGACGAGGCGGGGCGCCGCTACCTCGACGCCTGCAGCGGCGCCATGGTCGCCGGCGTCGGTCACGGCGTGGCGGAGATCGCCGCCGCGGTCGCCGCCCAGGCGCGCGAGCTGGCCTACGTCAACGGCAGCCAGTTCACCAACGCCGCCGCCGAGGACCTCGCCGCGGAGCTCGCCGAGGTGCTGCCGGAGCCGCTGAGGTACAGCTACTTCCTGGCCAGCGGTTCGGAGGCGATCGAGGCGGCGGTCAAGCTGGCGCGGCAGTACTGGGTCGAGCGGGGGCTCCCGGAGAAGTGGAAGGTCATCCGCCGCAATCCCTCCTACCACGGCAACACCCTGGCCGCCCTGGCGCTCTCCGGCCGCGAGCACTACCGCCAGATCTACCGGCCGCTGCTGCTCGACTTCCCGAGCATTCCCGCGCCCGACCCTTACCGGCATCCCGGCCCCGACTGCCCCGCCTGCAACGGCGAGGCGCTGGCGGCGGAGCTCGCTGCGCAAGGTCCAGAGACGGTGGCCGCGTTCCTGGCCGAGCCCATCCTCGGCAGCTCGGGAGGCGCCGTCGTGCCCCCTCCCGCGTACTACCGGCGAGTCGCCGAGATCTGCCGCGAGCACGACGTCCTGTACATCGCCGACGAGGTGCTCACCGGCTGCGGCCGCACCGGGCGGTGGTTCGCCTTCCAGCACTACGATCCGGTGCCCGACGTGGTGGTGCTCGGCAAGGGCTTGAACGGCGGCTACGCGCCGCTGTCGGCGGTGGTGGCCAGCCGCGAGATCGCGGCCACCCTGGCGCGCGGCAGCGGCGCCTTCAACCACGCCCAGACCTACTCCCACCACCCGGTAACCTGCGCGGCCGGCGCCGCCACCGTGCGCTACCTGAAGCGGCACCGCCTGGTCGAGCGCTGCGCCGAGGCGTCCGCCGGCTTCTTCGCCGAGCTGGCGACGCTAGCTGAGCAGCCCGCGGTCGGGGACGTGCGGGGCGCGGGCCTGCTGGCCGGGATCGAATTCGTGCGCGACCGGACCACCCGCGAGCCGATGCCGCGCGGCTGGCGCTTCGCCGAGAGACTGGTCGAACGCGCCCGCGACGAGGAGGGATTGATCGTGTGGCCGAACGTCGGCCATGCCGACGGCACCCGCGGCGACCTGGTGATCGTCGCGCCTCCATTCACCGTCACCCCGGAAGAGATGGCCGAGATCGCCGCGCGCCTGCGGCGGGCGCTGGCCGCGACGCCGATGGCCGGACCGGAGGACGCCCCGGGGCCTTGAGCAGGCCGCCAGGGCCGGGGCCGCCGGCGGGCCCCGCGGGCGGCGAGCCGCTCGTGCGACTCAGGCGGGTCCGCGGAGCTCGGCCGCTCTCGCTGCTACTGCTGCTCTACTGCTGCCTTACTGCTGAGGCGGAGGAGGCGGCGGGATGTGGTGCTCTCTCTCCCAATCCCTCCACTCGCGCTCGCGGTGAGCCCGCACCCAGTCCATGAACCCGCGGTCACGCGACCGCTCGTAGACGATCACCTTGTGGCTCTCGTCGCGCCAGATCGTCGAGACGTTCGAGACCTGGATGGCGCTGGTCACGCCGCAGCGGGTCTCCGGGACCATCGTGCCTTCGAGGCGGACGTAATCGTTGCCGAGGACGCCGTACCAGCCGGTGCCCTCGAGCAGGAAGGTATTGCCCTGGTGGTCCCTGACGAGCACGCATTCGGGCTCGGTTCCGCCCACGATCATGCCTTCGAGGTTCACCGTTGCAGCCGACGCCGGCACTGCTGCCAGCAGGCCCATCGTCAGCGCCGCGAGGACCAGGATACGAGTCAGTGCTCTCTTGTTGAAACCCATGAAGATCTCCTTTCGAGGAGGTGCATGCCCTTCCCAGGAAGCAACCACTCGCAAGCAGTTCTCGGGTTCGACACGCGCCTTCTTCGCCTGCGGGCATGCGTGGCGCATGCCCTCTCATCTATCTAGAGCAAGACCTCTGCCAACTCTCGCGGCCGCGAGGGGAAGGAGCCCCGGGTCGACGCGCTCGGCCGGGTTGTTGTCGAGAGGCACGATGGCGTCCTCGAGCACCATTGTCAGTCAAATCTCCTCGCCGAGCGCGAAGAGCGCAGGCGGTTCGGCTAAGCCCTGGGTGTTACCGAATGCTGATCCACCGCGGCGACGCTATTTGAACACGCCGGCGAAGGCGAGCAGCAGGACCAGCACCAGCAGAATACCGAGGCAGATGCGGGCGGCGGTCATGAGGTGGGTGCGGCCAGCCGGGCGGCCGCCTTTGACCTTGATGCCGGATACGGCCACCAGGCCGATGGCCACGACGACGATTCCGAGAATGACGATCCAGCTCATGCCTCTCTCCTTGACCGCTCGTTTTCAAGCCCTGCCGAAGCCGCAACGCTTGCAATTTTCGGACCCGGCGGGAGGCGGAGCGGCCGACTCGAATACACTGGTTCAGATCGACCCCGGTGTCGCCGTTAGGCTGTGGTCCCCGCCTGGCCCGCATACGCCAGCGCGTCCCGGATGTCGTCGGCGCAGTTGGTGGTGATCTGGATCGCGCCTTTCCGGGCGAGGCTGACGGCGACGTCGCCGTCGTCGACGGCCCAGGCTCCCCAGGGCATGCCCGCGTGGCGCATGGCGGCGGCGAAGTCGTCGGGCTGCTGGTAGCTGACGTCGAGGCCGTCGAGCTGGACGTCGTCGTGGCGCGCCAGCGCCACCAGCTCGGCGTAGTCGACCGGCTGCTGCCAGATGGTGCGGAAGGTCAGGTTGTCGTCCGCGGTGCGGTCGTAGCCTGCCCGCCAGACGCCCGGCTTCAGCTCCTCGAAGACCAGGATCCAGTAGCAGGTGAACTCCGGCCTGGTGCGTTTGAGCGCCGTGATGCAATCGATGCTGAAGCTGATGAAGACGATCTGGTCCGGCCCCTTGCCCGCCGCGTCGATCTCCGCCAGCAGGGGCCCGACGATGCCCGGGCCTTGCTTCGACTCGACGTAGAGGCGGTGGCCGGGCGGCATGGCGTCGAGCACCTCGCGCAGCGTCGGCAGGCGCAGCCCCCGCCACATCGGCCCCTTCATGACGCCGGCGTCGAGCCGCCGCAGGTCGTCGAAAGTGCTCGCGGCCACCTTCAGGTTGCGATCACAGGTGCGGCCGGTGGTGTCGTCGTGAATCACCACGACCTTGCCGTCGCGGGTGAGGTACACGTCGAGCTCGCAGGTAAGGCCGCGGGCCCAGCCCCAGTGGAACGCCGGCAGCGTGTTCTCGGGCGGGGCGGCCGGCCGATGGGCCTGCAACGCGATCGGCTGAGGGTAGTCCTTGCCGGTTCCACGATGAGCGGCGACCTCGATGGACCGCACCGCCGCGGCGGCCGGAACGGGTTCGGACGCTCCGATGCTCATGGTCTCTCCTCCCGCCGCCGGCTTCGCGGCGGCTCGATCTGATCATCAGTGCCAGCGGCGCGCGTCGCCGCCCGAAGGTGTGGACTCACTCAGCTCACTCAGCCGCCCCACCCTTCCCCGCGCAAGAACGCCGTGGCGGCCTCGACGAAGCGGCCTCTCATGTCGCCCGCGACCGGACCATGTCCGCCGTTCGGAACGATCCAGAGCCAGGCGCGCGGGATCGCGGTGTACATCTCGACCGCGATGCTCACCGGCACCAGCGGGTCGCGATCGCCGCTCACCAGCAACGTCCGCGCCGAGATCGTCGCCAGGTGCGGCGGCGTGAAGCTCATGTCGTCGTAGCTGTCCTTGAAGCCGTTGGCCTGCGCCCAGAGCGCCAGGATCTGGCGGTCGCCATGGCGGTGGCGCTGCCGCATGATCCGCCACTGCTCGTCGGTATGGCTCTCGACCGTGAACTGGCGCATGAAAGCGCGGGCCTGCTCGGCATAATAGCTGGCGCCGCTGACCAGCACCATCGCCTCGACGCGTGACGGCTGCCGAGTGGCCATGTGCAGCAGGGCGTTGGCGCCGCCGCTGACGCCGATCGCCTTGACGCTCCCGACGTCCAGCCGGTCGAGCAGGGCAAGCACGTCGAGCGCCGCCTGCCGATGGGTGTAAGTCCCCGACGGGTTGGTCGATCGCCCATGCCCCCGCAGGTCCGGAATGATCAGCTCGTGCTCGCTCGACAGCGGCTCCACGAAGGGCGCCCAGTCCCCGCCCGCGCCGGTGAACCCATGCAGCAGCAGCAGCGGCTCGCCCTGTCCGTACCGTTGATAGTGCATCCGTATGCCGTTGACCGCCACGGTCCCCGAGCGGACGCCCCGTCCCCTCGCCTGCACCGCCGGCGTGCTCGCCCGCACCGGCGCCTTGCTCGCCGGCGCCGCCGGCGTGCTCGCCCGCACCGTCGCCTTGCTCGCCGGCGCCGTCGCCTTTCCCGCCCGTGTCCGGGCATTCTTCTGACGCATCCTCTGTCTCCTCCCCCGATCCTCATCCGCCGGCGACGTCGCCGTCCCGGGCCGGCGATCGCACGTGCTCGGGCCGCACGCCGACGCCGATCACCCGCGGCGGGATGCGCCGCAGCCACGGCCAGCGATTGAACAGCCGCAGCGGCCAAGGCGCCTGCACGGGCTCGTCGCGGTCCAGCACCCGGTCGAGGACCCGCTCCTGGAGGATGACCTGGATCCCTTGCGTCACGCGCGTCGGGAACATCCGCCGGCGCTGCACGGCCTCGAGATGGCGGGTGGACAGCCGGCCCTCGAGCAGCGGCCGGGCCAGGAGATTCGCGGTGGCGACGGCGTCCTGGATGGCGAGGTTGATGCCGACGCCGCCGATCGGCGACATGGCGTGCGCGGCGTCGCCGATGCACAGCAGACCCGGCTTCCACCAGCGCTTCAGGCGGTCCACGGCGACGCTCAATAGCTTGACGTCGTCCCAGTCCTCGAGCTCACGCGGCCGATCGCCAAGGAAGGGAGCCACCCTCGCGAGATCGCCGCGAAAGCTCTCGATCCCCCGCGCCCGCAGCTCCGCGAAGCGGCCCTTGCGGATGACGTAGCCGCACTGCCAGTAGTCGCCGCGGTCGATCATGACCAGCAGCCGGCCGTAGTTGAAGCGTCCGAGACTCTGCGGCGGGTCCTGCGGCATCTTGGAAAGACGCATCCACAAGACGTCGATCGGCGCGCCCAGGTCCTGGACCTCGAGACCCGCCCGCGCCCGGATCGTCGAGTGGCGCCCATCCGCGGCGATGACGAGATCGGCCG
>DATNKH010000502.1:0-7790 GCA_035603475.1 Thermoanaerobaculia bacterium | reverse complement strand
CGCCAACGTCGAGACGCACCGGCCCGCCGCCGTAGCTGGCCTGCCCGAAGCCCGCCCAGGTCCGCTGGTGGGCGCGGTCGAGGTTGGTGCCGAAGACGTCCTGGCTGGTGACGCGGAAGCTCTGGCCCTCCGTGCCGAGCGACAGCTCGAGATCCTGCGCCGCCTGCTGCAGCAGGTGGTACGAGCCCACCGCGCGACCCGCAAGCGTCTCGGAGTGGGTGTCGGAGGCATAGGCGCCGAAGGGGTCGTCCGGGCTGCGGAAGGCGTCGTCGAAGCGGGTGTCGGACAGCTGCGCGTCGACCAGCCAGCGGCCGCCGGTGGCGTCCACGGGCAGGGCGATCTCCCGTTCCCGCCAGGAGATCCTGGTCTCCGGCGTCGGCACGCCGGAGGAGAAAGGCACACCGGTCTTCGCGTCGTTGGCGCGCGCCAGCACTCCCAGGCTGGTCCCCGGCAGCGCCGCCCAGAGGGCGCGGGCCACCACCTCCTCGCCGTCGAAGAAGTCGTTGTTCAGCGTGCCGTCGCTGCGCCGCGCGTTGCCGGTCAGATCGAGCTGTACGCCGCCAAGGCTGGTGCCGGCGGCAAGGGCGCCGCGCGCATAGCCATGCTCGCCGCCCTCGAGATCGGCGCCGAGGCCGTGGCGCGTGCCGGTCAGCACCTGCACCACGCCACCCACCGCGTTGCTGCCGTAGAGGGCGCTGAACGGGCCGCGCACCACCTCGACCCGCTCGACGCCCTCGGTGGGCACGAACTGCCAGTTGACGTCGCCGAAGAAGGGATCGTTGAGCGGAATGCCGTTCCACAGCAGCAGCGTCTGGCTCGAGTTGGCGCCGCGGGTGAACACCGAGGTCTGCTGTCCGGGTGCGCCCGCCTGCGAGACGGTCATGCCCGGCACGCTCCACAGCAGGTCGGCGAGATCGCGGGCCTGGCGGGCCTCGATCTCCTGGGCGTCGATCACCGTCACGGTGGCGGGGGTGTCGTCGCGCGGCTCGGCGTCGAGCGAGGGGGTGACGACGAGCGAGTCGGAGAACCGCGGGGCGGCTCCGGCAGCGCCGGCAGCGCTGGCTCCGGTCGCGGCGATGGAGCTCTGCTCGGAGGCTGTCGATGGGATGGGCTGGGCCAACAGAGCCGGCATCGCGCCCCCGAGGATGCCGGCCGCCAGAAGGATCTGACGCATGCGTGACTCCTTGTCCGGTTGCGACGTCCCCGGGAGGGACGAGGCGAGGTCGAGGAGGCGCACATGGCCGACCTGCTGCCCTGCCCCGCACCCCGCGGGTGGCGTCGGACGGTACGGCAGGTCTCCTGGCTTCCGGATCTTCCTACTCCCGGGCCTTCCCACACGGGCAACCCCCCCTCGGGGGGATCCACCGCGCGCAGTGGCACATCTCCGGTTTCGTACCCGGTTACAGTGGCGGGGGCCACGCCGGAATCACACCGGCTTCCCTTTCGCGGACGGCGGACCTCCTCGCAGGGAGGCGTCGCCGTCACCGCACCGTCGGTTTGTCAAAGAGAGCCCGGGCCGATCGGCGGCTCGGGAGAGTGGATCGCGCTACTGCTGCGGATTGGCTCCGCCCGGCGCTGGCGCGGCAGCAGGCACTGGAACCAGCTGCGGCACCGGCGCCGGCACTCCGGGAAGCACGGCCCCGCCCACCAGCCTGGCGGGGATCCCGGCGGTCTGATCGGTGTTGACGAACTGCGGGATCGTGTAGTGTTCCTGAGCCTGCTGCTGCTTGTAGAGGTTCTGCAGCGCCTGCGTCGCCGCCGACTGCGACTGCGCCGACGGCTCGGGGAGGTCGTTCGGCGCCCAGCCCATCGCGATGGTGTTGAAGTTCAGCGCCACGCCGAAGCCGTTGATCTCCGACTCGGAAATCACGCTCTCGATCTCCCGCTGGTTGAGGCCGATCCAGTTGCCGGCATCGCTCAGCAGGATCACCACGTTCGGGTCGAAGGTGGCCTGCTGCGGCTTGTAGGCCGTATCGATGGTCGAGCCGTTCCGCATCTTGACGTGGAACACCTCGGCCCCGGCCGGGGTCGCGGTCAGCCCGGCCAATCCGAGCACCCCTGCCAAGGCGGCCAACCCCGCCCATCCCGAGAAGCTGAGCCGATTCCGAGTCCGGGTCATCGTGGACCTCCCGCGGCTGGACGACCTGCGTTCAAACCCGCATGATAGCACGCCTTGGGCACTTACGGGCTCGTCGCACCGGCGCAGTAGCAGGCGGTGAACTCCGCCGGGGTGAACACGCGAGCGGCGCACCAGTAGGCAAGCCAGTGCGGCAGGTCGGGTTGCCCGGCGCTCACCGGGTAGAGCGTCAGGTAGCGCTCCCTGACCGCGGGGTCGTCGTGGATCGCGCGCAGGACTTCGCGCAGCGTCGAGGCGTCCACCGCGGGCCGTCCGTACGCTTGCTGGAAGTCATATTCCAAGGCCCATTTCGTTCCCCCGCCCCGCTTGGGATCGAGGTCGAGCTCGTAGGTCTTGAAGTCGGCGATGTCGCCGCTCGCCCTGGCATAGGAGAAGACCGCGAAGGCGGGGTTGTCGTAGTAGACGGGGCTCACCGCGGGAGCGACGTGGACGTAGCCGCCGCCAGGCGGGAGCCGAAACTCGTCCCGGTGCGTGTGCGCGGCGAAGGAGACCTTCACCAGCCCGGGGAACCTGGCCAGGATCTGCCAGAACCGCGTGAGGTCATCGGTCGACCAGAGCGACACGGGGGTTACCGGGCAAGGCCCCTTCTGCAGCGTCGCGTAGGTGTCGATCCCTGGCGGGATGTGATACATGAGCCAGACCCGCTGTCCGCTTCGTGACGCCGTTTCGAGAGTGCGCTCCAGCCAGGTGAGCTCCTCGGCCGCCAGGTTCACTCCCTTGGCGCAAGTGTCCTGGTACGAGCTGGAGAAGAAGTCCGTGTTGAGAACCACCAGGGCGAGCTTCGGCACCGTCGGATGCGGCATGCTGTAGAACCCGCCGCTCGGGAACGTCTGCTCGAAAGAGCCGGAGACCCGTCCGAGGAGCGGTTCCCAGAGCTTCGCGACGCCCGAGAGGAAAGGGCCCCCGGGCTGCAGCTCGTAGTCGCCGCAGTCCGAATCGTTGTTCCCGAGCGCGGGAACGATCGGCGCCCGCGGGAAGGCCCCGCGGACCATCGCGGTGACGAAGGCCATCGTCTTGGCAACGAACTGCTGGTAAGCGCCGCTGCCGGCACCGGGCACTTGCTGGGCGAACTTCTCGGAAAAGCCGTGCGCCAGGAAGTCGCCGGTGAGCAGGACGAAGTCCGGGTCCGGCGCCTCCTCGGCCGCGGCCTTCAGCGTCGAGGCGAGCAGGGGATAGGGCGTATCCGCTCCATAAGCGCCGAGACTCGCGACGGTGGAGCGCTCGAAGAGGCGTCGCCAATCGGCGGCGTCCGCGCGCACCAGGTCGCTCACCAGCGAAGGATCGTAGAAGGGATCGAAGTGAAAGTCCGAGAGCGCGACGAAGGTGCCGCCGCCGTGCCCCATCGGAGGCGCCGGCGACGCCGTCCGAGCTCCTCCGCTCGCGCACGCTTGGAGCAGCAGGCCGCAGACGAGCACAGCGAGCGCACCGAGAGCAGCGGCAGGGCAGCTCAGCCGGCGAAGCACTGGCACAGGGCGTTCTCCTTCTGTCTTCTCCGCTTCAGCTCACGATCCTACAGCATCTTGGCGCCAGGCAGGCAGGTGGCCCCCCGCCGCCCCCAGGTCGCTACGGATGGCTGGTGGCGTCGTAGAAGGCGCCGATGTCGCTCTTCCACTGCTTCAGCGCCGGTTCGTGGATGTACATCATGTGACCGGCATCGTAGTACTTGAGCTGGATGTGGTCGCGCTGCTCCTTCTCCAACTGCAGGTGATCGATCATCTCCTCGGTGGCCAGGAACGGCGTCGCCAGGTCGTAGAGACCGTTGAGCACCAGCACCCGCAGGTGGGGGTTGTAGCCCAGCGCGTGGGCTAGATCGAGGCCGGTGTTGGGGATGGGCAGGGGGAAGAAGAACTGCCCACCGGCGGGGCGGTGCTTCCAATCCCAGGCGCCGCCGATCGCGTCGTTCTCGATGTGATAGGTCTTGCCCTGGCCGAACTTGAGCTCGCGGTGGTAGTAGTCGAGGAAGGCGGCGGTGAAGGCCGAGCTGATGGCGGCCGACTGCGGGTCGTAGGTGGAGTCCTCGGAGAGCGGATCGAAGCTCACGCCGAGGAAGCGCGCGTCCAGCCGGCCGACGGTCACGTGGTGCTCGCGCAGCAGCTCCTGGGTGAACTGCGATTCGCGCACCCGCAACCTGGCGTGCTTGAGGTAGTCGACCGACAGGCCGGTGTACTGGTGCAGCTTCTCCGCCACCGCGTCGCGCTCGGCCGTGGTGAGCGCGTCGCCCTTGAGCAGCGCCGCGGAGTAGTCGCCGATGGCGTACTTGCGGACCTCGTCGAGGAACGGCCCGAGCTGGGCCGGCGGCTGCGGCAGCACATGGTGATAGGCGGCGACGGCGGCGAAGGTGGGCAGGAACAGCGCGTAGGGGCGCTCGTTGCCGGGCCACTCGAAGATCGCCTCGACGTCGAGCGCCACCGAGACCAGGATCACGCCGTTGAAAGCCATGTTCGAGTTGGTCTGCAGGTAATCGACGACCCCCGCCGAGCGGGTGCTGCCGTAGCTCTCCCCCAGCAGGTACTTGGGCGAGTTCCAGCGGTTGTTGTCGCTGATGTACTGGCTGATGAAGCGGCTCACCGACTCGATGTCCGGGTCCACCCCCCAGAAGTCCTTGTCCTTGGCCTCGCCGACCGCGCGGCTGACGCCGGTGCCGACGGGATCGATCATCACCAGGTCGGTCTTGTCCAGGAGGCTCGAGCCGTTGTCGACCACGCGGTAGGGCGCGGGAGGGGTCGGGCCGGCATCGGTGGTGACGATCCGGCGCGGGCCGAGCGCTCCCATGTGCAGCCACACGGCGGAGGATCCCGGTCCGCCGTTGTAGGCGAAGGTGACGGGGCGCTTGCCCAGGTCGCCGGGGTCGCGCAGGGTGTAGGCGATGTAGCCCATCGCGGCCGTGGGCTCGTCCTTGTCGTTGCGCACGATGAGGGTGCCCGCGGTCGCCGTGTAGTCGACGGTCTTGCCGCCGATCACGACGCTGTGCTGGGTGACCGACTGCTCGGCCTTCGGCGGCTCCGGCGCCGGCTTCTTGGCTTCGTCTCCGGCCGGCTTGTCGGCGGCGCGTACGATGCCTCCGCCGAGCAGCGCGGCGGTGGTGATCAGGCATACCAGCATTGTCTTCACGGACGTCCTCCTCGGATGGCTACGGCATGGCGCAGCGGTCGGAGCGGCCGCTCCGGTGGTGTCGGACAGATACGCAAGCGGCGGGCATGGGTTGCATTCTCAGAACGCCCCGCCGGCGATCTGGTTGCATACGAGCGCTGGTCGAGGAGGACTCTCAGGCCGCTGGCGCACGCCTGACCCGGCGGCGGGCGATCCGGCGGTCGCGCATCTTCACCCAGATCTCGCGCAGCGTGGTGCAGTCGGCCCGCGACAGGCCCAGCTGGCCGGCCAGGACCAGGCGATCGTTCTCGTCGAGGGCCTGGCCGAGCTTGCCGGCGCGGACCAGGCGATCGCATTCGGCGAGCGGCAGGGCCGGAGAGAGGCGCGCGGGCACCAGGAGGCGCTCGGCCTCGGTCGGTTCCAGCTCGAGCACGCCGCCGCCGTAGCTGCGTCCCTCGATCTCGGCGGAGGCGGCGGTGAGGTGGGTATACAGGTTGGCGATCACCAGCTCCGGGTCCGCCTTGCACGTCAGCCGATGGATGGTATCGGTGGAGGTGGCCGCGGCCTCGTTGCGGACGACGCGGGGAAAGTCATGGATCTGGCGGAACACGAAGCCCTCCGGGATCCAGGCCGCGGGCACCGCGTACCATGGGGAACGGATCGAGCACTTGTAGCCGCGGTGCACGCCGCCGGCCTCTCCCTGCCGGATGTAGCTCGCCAGGGCGGGAGCCAGCGGCGCCCCGTTCGGCGCCTCCTTCGGCGCACCCTTTGGCGCGCCCTTCGGCGGGCCAAGATAGAGCAGCTGGACGCGCTCGCCCGCGGCCGCCAGGACCTGCCATTCCGCCGCGGTGATCCTGGCGCCCTTGAGCTGCGCCGAGCGGGAAACCAGCGGCAGCGTGCACGCCGCCGCTTCCAGGCCGAGCTCCTCGACCCGGCGCCGGCTCAGTACGAAGAACTCGTTGCTGCCGGTTACCACGCCGACGTCCACCCCGGCGTGGGCCCGCAGCGCCGTGACCGCGGACGCGCCGCGCAGCTCCCGCATCAGGTCGATCTCGCGCGCGGTGAGGAAGTACTGCAGCCATTTCTCCTCGTCATGGCGGATGGTCTTGGGGACGGCGCCGGCGAGCACGGCGTCCGCCGGCAACGAAGTGACCTCCGCGGCGGTGCGGGCGGCGGTGAGCGCCACCCGGCAGGCATCGCGGGTGCTGCGAGCGGCGCCACCGGCCGCCGCCCCATCCCGCGCGTCCCGCGCGCCGTCGGCGAGCAGCAGGACGACCTCCTGCTCGGCCGTCGCGAAGAACAGCTCGTTGCAGGCGATGACGTCGATCCGCGCGAAACGGCCGGCCAGGAAGGACCGCAGCTGCGCGGCGTAGGTGACCTGCAGCAGCTCGGCGGGAAGCACCAGCGCCAGGCGGCCGCCAGGGACCAGGGCGGCGGCGGCCGCGGCGACGAAGGGCACCCAGACGTTGGTGAGGCGGTTCGGCTTCAGGCCCAGCCGCGACAGGATGGCCATCGCCCGGCCGCGGTGCGGCTCCGGGAATGTCTGGTAGCGGATGAACGGCGGATTGCCGACCGCCGCGTCGAACCGCGGGCAGCCAGGCCGTAACCACCACTCGAAGAAGTCGCCGGCCGCGACCGCCGCCGCGGCCCGGGAGCCCAGCTTGGCCCGCAGCCGCTCGCGCGCCGCCGCGGCTTCGGCGGGGACGATCTCGATCCCGGCGAGCTGCCTGGCGATGGCCGCGGCGCCGGCGCCGAGCTCGCCGAGCCGCTCCGCCGCGGCGGCCAGGAACACGCCGTCGCCGCAGCTCGGCTCGAGGATCGAGTCGGACGCCGCCCGGACGGCCCAGGCACAGAGCCAGGCCGCCACCTCGGGCGAGGTATAGTACCCGCCCCGTAGCTTGCCGGCGCCGGCATCGGCGAAGCGACCGGCAGGCGCCGGCGGCTCCGGCGGCGCCGAGGGTGGCTTCATGCGGCGATCACCCATCCGGCGGCCATGATGTCACCTCGCCGCTCGGCGCCGCTTCTCGCCGCTCGCCGTCGCTCGCCGGCGGTCGCCGGCAGGGCCCTGCGGTGGACCCATTTTTGCGCTTCGGCCAGCCGTCTTCCGTGGCGGCGGCCGCCGACGCCTGCCGGGGAGCATGCACGAACGGTTGAACGGGTGAGGGAAAGCGATCGATGCTTGCCGCTCCGGGTGTGAGTCCGCCGCACGAGGACGGGGCGAGCGCGAGCCCGCCGGCCGCCTTCTGGCGGCGGGCGGCGCCGTACGCCCTGCCGGTGCTCGCGGCGGCCGCCGCGCTTGCCGCCTCGTGGCAGTCCTGGATCGATCCGTTCGTGGACTCCGGCCGGGAGATGGACGTCCCCTGGCGGCTGTTGCAGGGTGAACGGCTCTACGGCGACATCACCTATTACTACGGGCCGGTCGGACCCTGGGTGAGCACCCTGGCGTTGCGGCTCCTGGGCAGCGATTGGCTGAGCCTCGAGCTGGTGTGCGCCGCCCTCTCGGCCCTGATCTTCGTGCTCCTCTTCCGGCTCACCCGGCGCGCCGGCGGGCTGCTGTCCGCGG
>DATNKH010000501.1:0-2810 GCA_035603475.1 Thermoanaerobaculia bacterium | reverse complement strand
CCGGAGATGTCGGAGCTGCCGGAGATCATCGAGCTGCCTCGGACGTCCGCCGCGACGTCCACCGAGCCGCCGGAGACACCCGGAGCGCCGGAAGCAGTTGCAGCCGCGCTCAGCTGCGGTTGACACTCCGGAGGCGCGGCTCTATACTCTTACGTCCCGAGTTCTCAACGAGTTAAGCGGAACTCGACCGGTTCGATTCTCCCCCTAGCCAAGTCCAGTCCATGGGGGACGACAGGCCAAGCGCCTGAATCCAATGCCCAAGGAGGTACGTCTTTCTATGCCGGCCAGTGAAGACAGCCAGGACCAGCCGACCATGACGGCCGAGTCCGATGCGGAGGAGCAACACCAGGAGCAGGAGGACTACAAGAAGCTCCTCGACCTGTATGACGAGAGCATGCGCAATCTCACCGAGGGGGAGATCGTCCCGGGCCGCGTCATCGGGGTGACCTCCAACTCGGTGATCGTGGACGTGGGCTACAAGTCGGAGGGCCTCATCCCGGTCGAGGAGTTCACCGACCGCGAGGGCCGCCTCACGGTGGCGGTCGGCGAGGAGGTGGACGTGCTGCTCGAGAAGACGGAGGATCTCGAGGGCCACGTCCTGCTGTCGCGGATCAAGGCGCAGCGCATGCGCCGCTGGACGGAGGTGGAGCGCGCCTACAAGGACGGCCGGGTGATCAAGGGGCGCATCACCGATCGCATCAAGGGCGGCCTCACCGTCGACGTCGGCCTGCGCGCCTTCCTGCCCGGCTCGCTGGTGGACATCAAGCCGGTCAAGAACCTCGAGTCGCTGCGCGGCCAGGAGATGGACTTCAAGGTCATCAGCCTGGACCGGCGGCGCAACAACATCGTCCTGTCGCGCAAGGCGGTGCTCGAGACCGAGCTGGTGAAGAAGAAGGCCGAGACGTTGAAGAAGCTCGAGGAGGGGGCGCGGCTGAAGGGCGTGGTCAAGAACATCACCGATTACGGCGTGTTCATCGACCTCGGCGGCATCGACGGCCTGCTGCACATCACCGACATCTCCTGGGGCCGGGTCAACCACCCCTCCGAGCACTTCTCGGTCGGCGACGAGGTCGAGGTGGTGATCCTCAAGTTCGATCCCGAGACCGAGCGCGTCTCGCTCGGCTACAAGCAGAAGGGGGACGACCCCTGGACCCTGGTCGACAAGAAGTATCCGATCGGCTCGCGGGTGCGCGGCCGCGTCGTGTCGCTGGTCGACTACGGCGCCTTCGTCGAGATCGAGGAGGGCGTCGAGGGCCTGATCCACGTCAGCGAGATGTCGTGGACCAAGAAGGTCGTCAACCCGGCCAAGATCCTCGAGGTCGGCGACGAGGTGGAGGCGATCGTCTCCGAGCTCGACATGGATCAGCGGCGCATCAGCCTGTCGCTGCGCCAGACCGAGCGCAATCCCTGGGAGGAGCTGGCCGACACGCACCCCGAGGGCACGGTGATCGAGGGCAAGGTGAGGAACTTGACCGAGTTCGGCGCTTTCGTCGAGATCACCGAGGGCATCGACGGCCTGATCCATGTCTCGGACATGAGCTGGACGAAGCGGGTCAAGCATCCCAGCGAAGTGCTGAAGAAGGGCGACGTGGTCAAGGCGCGCATCACCAACATCGACGTCGAGAACCAGCGCGTCTCGCTGTCGATCAAGGAGTTCATGCCGAACGAGTGGGACGAGTTCGCGCGCCAGCACAAGGTCGGCGACGTGCTCAGCGGCCGCATCGTCAACGTCACCGATTTCGGCCTGTTCATCGACATCTACAACGGGCTCGAGGGCCTCGCCCACGTCAGCGAGATCGACGTCCCGGGCGGCGCCAAGCTCGAGGACAGGTTCGCGGTCGGCGACTACGTGCGGACGCGCATCCTGCGGATCGAGGAGGACGAGAAGAAGGTGGGCCTGTCGATGCGCGGCGTGTCGCAGCCGTCGGCGAACGAGGTCTCCGAGATGAAGGCCGAGGCGGCCGCGCGTCGCCACCAATCCGCGGGCGGGGCGAGCGGTGGGAGCGGCGCGGGGAGCGGCGCGGGTAGCGCCGCGAACGAGGCCCCGGCGACTGACGCGGCTGCGCACGACGCGTCCGAGTCGCACGAAGCGACCGCTGCGCACGAGGCAAATGCAGTGGCGTCCGCGTCCGACACGGCGGAAACACCGGCTGCGGCCGCTGCCGCCGCGGAACCCAGCCGCACCAAGCGCCGCGAGACCAAGAAGCAACAGCAGCAAGACGAGCACGCGGGGTCTTCAGAGTAGCTCGGGCGAACCGGAAGCGGTGGACCACGCGGCTAGGCCTGAGCGGCGCGTCTCGGGGCCCCTCTGGCCGGCCGGCGTCCATTCTGAGGAAAGGGGTGGGAGATGGCGACGGTGCCTTTGAAGGACGGCATGACCAAGGCCGAGCTGGTCGAGGAAGTGGCTCGGACGACGCAGCTGACCAAGAAGCACGCCGAGATCATCGTCAACACGGTGTTCGACAGCATCGTCCACTCGCTCAAGGATGGCGAGAAGATCGAGCTCAGAGGCTTCGGCAGCTTCCGCATCCGCCACCGCGGGGCGCGCACCGGGCGCAACCCGAAGACCGGCGACAAGGTGAAGGTGCCGCCGAAACGCATCCCGTACTTCAAGCCGGGCAAGGAGCTGCGAGAGCTGCTGAACGACGAGTGCTGAGCGGCGCGGGAGCGGCGCGGGGAGCGGCACGGGTAGTGCCGCGAACGAGGCCCCGGCGACTGACGCGGCCGCGCACGACGCCTCCGCAGCGCACCGGCGACGGCTGCGCACCAGGCTGGCGCGGTGGCCACCGCGGCCACGGAGGGCACGGTGG
>DATNKH010000500.1:0-2095 GCA_035603475.1 Thermoanaerobaculia bacterium | reverse complement strand
CTGGCGGCCGCCGGGCGCTGCGATCCCGGGGCGCCACGGCCTCGCCGCGTTCGACTTCGCCGGCGGCACGCTGCTGCTCACCGAGGCCAGCAGCAAGAAGCGGGCTTCGCTGCAGCTGGTCCACGGCGAGGCGGCGCTCGCCGCCCTCGATCCGGGCGGCCTGGAGGTGCTGGCGGCCGACCTGCCGAGCTTCCGCGCCGCCCTCGCCCGCGAGAGCCACACCCTCAAGCGGACGCTCACTGATCCGGCGATCTTCTCCGGCATCGGCAACGCCTACTCCGACGAGATCCTGCACCGCGCCCGCATCTCGCCGTTCAAGCGCTCGACCGACCTCGACGACGAGGAGACCGAGCGCCTGTACGCCGCCACCCGCGACACGCTCGTCGAATGGCTGCGGCGCCTGCGCCGCGACACCCCGGCCTTTCCCGAGAGGGTGACCGCCTTCCGCCCCGAGATGGCGGTCCACGGCCGCTTCGGCCTTCCCTGCCCGCGCTGCGGCGCCCCGGTGCAGCGCATCGTCTACGCGGAGAACGAGGCCAATTACTGCGCCGCCTGCCAGACCGGCGGCCGCCTGCTCGCCGACCGCGCCCTCTCGCGCCTCCTCAAGGCCGACTGGCCGCGCACCCTCGTCCAGCTCGAAGAGCGCCAGCGCGACCAGCGTGACCAGCGCCGGGCCGCCGGTGCCGTCGCCGCCGGTGCCGCCGCCGATGCCGCCGCCGCCGCCGCCGCCGCGGCCAGCCCCGACCCGGCCGCGCCCGCCGCCCGCTCTATTCCAGCCGGTGCAGCGCCGTCCGCGGCTCCACCCGCGCGGCGCGGTCGGCGGGCAGGTAGCTCGCGACCAGGGTCACGGTGACCAGCAGCAGCGGCGCGACCGCGAAAGCGACCGGGTCGAGCGGGCTCACCTCGAAGAGCAGGCTGACCGTCCATCCGGCCAGCGCCGCCGCGGCCGCCAGGCCGACGGCCAGCCCCGCGGCGGCGGTCGCCAGCGCCTCCCGCACCACCAACCACCGGATGCCGCGCTCGGTGGCGCCGAGCGCCATGCGGATGCCGATCTCGGCACTGCGCTGCCCCACCAGGTAGGAGACGAAGCCGTACAGTCCGACCGCGCCCAGCGCCACCGCGATCGCCGTCGCGAGGAGCACCATGAACGCCGAGAACTCGTAGCGCGAACGCCCCCGGGACACGACCTCTTCGAGGGTCCGCACGTTGGCCACCGGCAGGTCGGCAGAGATCCGCGCCAGCTCGCGGCGGATGGCGGGGGCCAGCGCTTCCGGCGCCGTCTGCCGGGAGGCGGCGCGCACCACGACCGTCATCTGGCGCGCCACCCAGTCGCCGCGCGCCTTGCCGAGCAACGGGTAATAGACGATCTCGGGCACCTTCTCGACCATACCCCCCTGGTGCACGTCCCCGGCCACGCCGACGATGGTGTACCAGGGATCGCGGAGGAGGCTGCGCTTGCTGTCCTGGTCGGGGCGCAGCCGCCTGCCCAGGGCGGCGCCGCCCTGCGACTGCGGCCAGAAGTGCCGCGCCAGGGTGGCGCTCACCACCACCGCGCCGTCGCGCCGCTCGGCGTCCCCCGGCTCGAGGCCGCGCCCGGCCACCACCGGGATGCCCATGCTGCGGAAGTAGCCTGGGGTGACGTACTGGAACTGGAAGACCGGCGGCGGCGCGTTCTCCGGCCGCGGGAAGTCCGCGAGCTGATGGCCGTTGGCCTGGGCGCCCTGCAGCGGCAGCGTCGTCGTGGCTCCCGCCGCGGCCACCCCCGGCAGCGCCGCGATTCGCGCCAGCGCCTGGTCGAAGAAGTGCGCCACCGCGAGATCGTCGGGATACGCCGCCGCCGGCAGCGCCAGGTCCAGGGTCAGCGCCGCCGCCGGGTCGAAGCCCGGATCGACCGCCGTCAGCCGACGGAAGCTCCGCAGCATCAGGCCGGAGCCGGTGAGCAGCACCAGCGCCATCGCCAGCTGCAGCGCCACCAGCACCTGCCGCACGCGCTGGCGCCCCCGCCCCGCGGTCATCGCCCGCCCCTCGCCCTTGAGCGCCGCGGCCAGCCCCTCGCTGCGGCTCGCGCGCCAGGCCGGCAGCAGGCCGAAGAGCA